>CAZUWA010000030.1:0-18001 GCA_964623895.1 uncultured Lachnospiraceae bacterium
GTACAACAGATGCAAGATCTGTGGTCGTCCTCACGCTTATATGCGTAAATACGGCATCTGCCGTATCTGCTTCCGTGAGCTTGCATACAAGGGCGAGATTCCGGGTATGAAGAAGGCTTCTTGGTGAGTCAAGAAACGGAGAAAGATACACAAATACGCCGATAGAAAGGTGCGCCTTTCCATCGCGCTCCAACTGCCGGAAGGAATCGGCAGGGCGGTTTGTCAAAGTGCCGCTTCTGCCTTTTAACCACCGACATGCAGCCTGCAAATTCGGTCATTGTTACCGGACACAGTGACAAACCGGGGGCACGAAGTGCACCGGGCTTCGGCAACCGCCGTGCAGGCAGCAAGAGAATACTACTTGCATATAGGAGGAAATAATTATGCAAATTTCTGACGTTATTGCGGATATGCTCACAAGGATCCGCAACGCAAACAACGCAAAGCACGAAACTGTTGATGTTCCTGCTTCCAACGTAAAGAAAGCAATCGCAGACATTCTCGTTGAAGAAGGCTACATCAGATCTTACCAGTTGGTCGAAGACGGTAAGCAGGGCATCCTTCGTATCACCCTTAAGTATGTGGGCAAGCAGAAGGTTATCCAAGGCATTCGCAGAGTTTCCAAGCCCGGTCTTCGGATCTACTCGGGATGTGAAGATATGCCTAAGGTCATGAACGGTCTCGGCATCGCTATTGTGTCCACTTCCAAGGGCATTATGACCGACAAGCAGGCAAGAAAACAGCACATCGGCGGCGAGATCCTCGCATTCGTGTGGTAATTAGGGAGGTATAAGAGATGTCAAGAATTGGTAGAATGAGCATCACTATCCCTGCCGGCGTTACCGTAACGATTGCAGAGGAAAATGTGGTGACCGTAAAGGGTCCCAAAGGAACACTCACAAAGAAGTTCCAGTCCCAAATGACCATCAAGGAAGAGGCGGGCGTTTTGACTGTCTCGCGTCCTGATGATGAAAAAGAAAACAGAGCGGCACATGGCTTGACCAGAACATTGCTCCAGAACATGGTTATCGGTGTAACCGAAGGCTATGAAAAGAAACTTGAGATCGTTGGCGTAGGTTACAAAGCAGCAAAGACCGGCAAGATTCTTCAGCTGTACCTTGGTCACTCTCTGGTAAATGGTCAGCCGCAGGCGAAATTCTGTCTGGCTGAGCCGGAAGGCATTACCTACGAAGTTCCGAACCCCAACTCCATTGTGGTAAAGGGTATCGACAAACAACAGGTTGGTCAGATGGCAGCGCAGATTCGTGGTATTAGACCTCCCGAACCGTATCACGGCAAGGGCGTAAAATATGTGGACGAAGTTGTTCGTCGCAAAGCCGGTAAGACCGGTAAGTAATGAAAGGAGTGGAAAGATATGGTATCTAGAAAAGATTCTAATGCTGCACGCATTAAGAGACATAAGAGAGTCAGAGCAAAGATCTCCGGTACCGCAGAAAGACCTCGTCTTTGTGTTTACCGTTCCGAAAATCACATTCAAGCTCAGGTTATCGACGATGTAGCAATGGTTACCCTCTGCTCCGCTTCTTCTCATGAAAGCGCATTTGAAGGCAAGGGCGGTAATATTGAGGCTGCAAAGAAGGTTGGCGCACTCATCGCTGAGCGCGCTATGGCAAAGGGTATCACCGAGGTTGTTTTCGACCGTGGTGGCTATCTGTATCACGGGCGTGTTCAGTCTTTGGCTGACGGTGCGCGTGAAGGCGGACTGAAGTTCTGATAGGAGGAAGACATGGCTAAAAATTTTAATGTTGAAGAACTTGAACTTCAGGAAAAGCGCGTTGTCATCAACCGTGTTTCCAAAACCGTAAAAGGCGGTCGTATTGCTCGTTTCGCGGCTGTGGTAGTCGTTGGTGACGGTGCAGGACATGTTGGTTATGGGCTTGGCAAAGCGGCAGAAGTCCAAGAAGCGATCCGCAAGGCAGTTGAGGATGCAAAGAAGAATATTATCGAAGTTTCCCTGCAGGGTGACACCATTCCTCATGGCGCAACAGGTGTTTACGGAGCAGGCAAGGTCATGCTGAAGCCCGCACCCGAAGGAACCGGGATCATCGCCGGTGCTGCTGTTCGTGCCGTTATGGAGATGGCAGGTATCAAGAACGTCTACACCAAGTGCCTGCGTTCCAACAATCCCACAAATATTGTGAAGGCAACCTTCGAAGGTTTGAAGTCTCTTCGTACCGCTGAAGAAGTTGCAAAGGTCCGTGACAAGAGCGTTGCGGATATCAAGGCGTAAGGAGGGTATAAAGATGTTGAAAATCACACTTGTACACAGCCTAATCGCCTCCAAGCCCAATACTGTTGCTGTGGCAAAGTCTTTGGGTCTTGAAAAAATCGGTGATACTACCGTGCAGCAGGATAATGCCGCAGTGGCAGGAAAACTGAGAATTATCGCACACCTTATTAAGGTTGAAAAAACCGGTGCGTAATCGCATAACGGTATATAGTAAAAGGAGGAAAAACTATGAAGCTCCATGAACTTTCACCGGCAGCGGGTTCTACTGCACCGGCTTGGAGAAAGGGCAGAGGCCCCGGATCCGGCAACGGCAAAACAGCAGGTAAGGGACATAAAGGTCAGAACGCTCGTTCCGGCGGCGGTGTACGCCCCGGCTTCGAAGGCGGTCAGTTACCCCTTTACAGAAAGCTGCCTAAGAGAGGTTTCTACAACAGATTCGCTACCGTATACTCAATCGTGAATGTTGAAGCACTCAACGCTTTTGAAAACGGCGCGACCGTCGATTTGGCTACGCTTGTTGAAGCAGGCCTGATCCGTAAAGAGTATGACGGCTTAAAAGTACTTGGTTGCGGAGAGCTCACCAAGAGCCTTACCGTGAGAGCGAAGGTCTTTTCTGCGTCCGCTAAAGAAAAGATTGAAGCGGCTGGAGGAAAGGCCGAGGTGGTCTAAGTGAAAAAAGTTTTGACAACATTCAAAAACATCTGGAGTGTGAAGGATATCCGTAACAAGATCCTCTTCACACTGCTGATCTTGGTCATCTACAGACTGGGTGCACAGATTCCCGTGCCCTTTGTCTCATATGATCTCTTGAAGAGTATGTCCAGCGTTATCGACAGCGCCGGTAGCGGCATCCTTTCTTACCTGAATATGTTTTCCGGTAATGCATTCGGACGCGCCACGCTGTTCGCACTTTCCATCTCCCCGTATATCACATCATCTATCGTTATGCAGCTTCTCTGCGTAGCGATTCCCAAACTTGAAGAAATGTCCAAGGACGAAGACGGCAAAAAGAAGATCACGCAGATCACCCGTTACGTTACTGTAGCGCTGGCTTTGGTTACTGCGATCGGCTATTACCTCTTCCTTGATTCTTACGGCTGGATCGATCCGATCGGCGGTGGTGAAAATAAGTTCTTGAATTTCTTCACTGCTGCAGTCATCGTTGCATGCTACTGCGCAGGCGCCTCGCTGGTCATGTGGTTGGGTGAAAAGATCAATGAAAGCGGCATTGGAAACGGTATCTCGATGATCCTGTTTGCCAATATCGTTGCGTCTTTCCCTGATGTGCTCAGCAAGATCTTCCTGCTCATCTTCAACTGGAATGACAAGACCCTACCCGATGTCGGAACGGTATCCTCCCCGAATTTGTGGTGGATCGGTACGATTATCGGTGTGTTGGGATTGGTATTCTGTGTTGCAATGATCGCGTTCATGGTGTTCATGAGCGATTCTGAGCGCAGACTTCCCGTTCTTTACGCAAAGAAGGTTGTAGGCAGAAAGATGTACGGCGGTCAGAAAACCACTCTGCCGCTGAAGGTAAACATGACCGGTGTTATGCCGATCATCTTTGCAAGTTCAATCCTCTCTATTCCCGCAACGCTTGCTATGTTCTTGGGAAAGACCAATAAGACGACAG
Source organism: uncultured Lachnospiraceae bacterium (assembly GCA_964623895.1). Classification (GTDB taxonomy): domain Bacteria; phylum Bacillota; class Clostridia; order Oscillospirales; family CAG-272; genus UBA11512. The sequence continues at coordinate 3,888 of CAZUWA010000030.1, forward strand.
GCTTTTGGAGTTGGGCGACGAACTTCAACCAGTACAACTGGTTGTACATTATCCTGTTTGCGCTCTTGCTAGTCGCATTTGCATATTTCTATATTGCGATCTCCTTCAACCCCGTTGAAGTAGCAAACAATCTCCAGAAAAACGGTGGTACGATCCCTAGCAGACGTCCCGGTAAGCCCACTGCGGATTTTATCCAGAAAGTCTTGAACCGCATCACATTTATCGGTGCTGTATGTCTTCTGGTCGTTGCGATTGTCCCGATGATCCTCGGTGCGATCGGTTACCACGCGGGGATGGTTACCTCGCAAAGCACGACCACTTACAATTGGGCATATGCGTTGACTTATTTCGCGTTCTCCGGTAACTCGTTGCTGATCGTTGTCGGTGTAATACTTGAGACCGTCAGAGCGATCGAAGCACAGATGACCATGCGTAACTTCAAGGGCTTCCTTGGCTGATCAAAAGATTACTTCCCCAAGGGACACGAAAGTGCCCTTCGGGGAGGCAATGCATGACATGAGGCATGAACGAATGAATATTATTTTTCTCGGAGCACCCGGTGCCGGTAAAGGCACACAGGCAGAGAAGGTGTCGGCAAAGTACGACATTCCCGCTATTTCTACCGGCGCGATCATTCGCGGAGCAATTAAAGGCGGTACCCCGATGGGATTGGCTGCCAAAGCGTATACCGAAATAGGTGCGCTGGTTCCCGACGAAGTGGTGATCGATATTATCAAGGAACGACTTGCGGAAGAGGACTGTGTAAACGGTTTTATTCTGGATGGCTTTCCAAGAACCCTTCCTCAGGCTGAGGCACTCGACAAAATGGGTGTTGAGATCGATCTGGTCGTCAGCATTGAGGTGCGGGACGAAGCAATTGTTGAAAGAATGAGCGGCAGACGCGTATGCGATGTTTGCGGCGCATCCTATCATATCAAGTATAATCCCTCGAAAGACGGAAAAACTTGCGACAAAGACGGAACATTGCTTTCGCAACGCAAGGACGATCTGCCGGAGGTTGTGCTTGACAGACTGTCCACCTTCCATAAGCAGACCGAGCCGATCAAGGATTATTATCTCGGTAAAGGAAAGCTGAAGTTGGTTGATGGGGAGCAGAACGTTGAAAATGTTACTGCTTCAGTATTTTCGACCATTGACAGCGTAGGTTAAAGCAGAATGATTCAACTGAAGAACAAAACGCAAATTATCGCGATGCGCGATGCGGGCAGGATCACAGGAGAGGCACTCGCATATGGGTGTGAACATGTGAAGCCGGGTATCACTACAGGAGAGATCAGTGATCTCATTAGGCGATACATTGAAAAGGAGGGAGCGACCGCTTCTTTCCTCGGACTTTACGGATTTCCCGGCGCAGTTTGTATCAGCATCAACGAAGAAGTGATCCACGGGATACCGTCAAAGCACCGTGTGATCAAAGATGGCGATGTTGTGAAAATCGATGTCGGTGCACACTACCGCGGCTATCATGGGGATAGCGCAAACACCGTTATTGCCGGCAAAGGCAGTGCAGCTGCTGAAAAGTTGGTCGCGGCCACCAAACAAAGTTTCTATGAAGGTTTGAAATTGGTCGTTCCCGGTAACCGTCTGGGTGATGTCGGCCATGCCATTCAGAGTTATATTGAGGCAGAAGGCTTTAGTGTCATCAGGGAGTATGTAGGTCATGGGATCGGTCATGAAGTTCATGAGGATCCGAATGTGCCGAATTACGGAACGCCCGGAAAGGGACTGCGGCTTTTGAACGGAATGGTGATTGCGATCGAACCAATGGTGTGTGAGAAAGATCACGCGGTAAAAACACTGCCCAACCAATGGACGGTGGTGAGTTGCGATGGCGGGTTGACCGCGCATTATGAGCATACCGTGGCGATCACCGACAACGGCATTGAGCTGTTGACAAAAATCGATTGAATTCGGGATTTCACGCTTGCTGTCGAGAGACATTCGGGATGCTGTCCGGATGAAAATTTGAGAGCGAAGCGGGAAGAAGCAAACACTTTTGAAGAGAGAGAAGGAGTGATTTTTCTGCCGAAGGACGATGTAATGGAATTTGAGGGAATCGTTGAGGAAGCACTTCCCAACGCAACCTTCAAGGTAAAACTGCCGAACGGTCATGCAGTGACCGCAAAAATTTCAGGCAGACTCAGACAAAATTCTATATGGATTTTGCCGGGCGATAAGGTAACTGTGGAAATTTCAGTGTATGAACCGACACAGGGACGGATCACCTGGCGCGGAAAATAAGAAAGGGCTGGTGCAAAACTATGAAGGTTAAGCCGTCAGTTAAAAAGATCTGCGAAAAGTGCAAGATCATCAAGCGCAAGGGCAAGGTCATGGTTATCTGCGAGAACCCGAAACACAAACAAAAGCAGGGTTAAGTTGAAAATCTAGACTTTCACAAGCAAGGCAGATAGTGCCACTATCTGAAATCACATCAAAAATTAAAGGAGAGTTACAAGAATGGCTCGTATAGCTGGTGTAGATATTCCCAACCAAAAGCGTGTTGAGATCGCTCTGACCTATATCTATGGTATTGGCAGAAAGAGCGCCAACGACATTCTCGCCAGAACCGGTATCAATCCTGACACTCGTGCAAAGGATTTGACCGAAGAGGATGTAGCTAAAATTCGTGACGAAATTGAAGCGAATTACACAGTTGAGGGTGACCTGCGCAGAGATGTCGCTATGGACATCAAGCGTATGGTGGAAATCAATTGCTACCGTGGCATCCGCCACAGAAAAGGTCTGCCCGTAAGAGGACAGAGAACCAAGACCAATGCAAGAACCAGAAAAGGTCCTGCAAAGACAATCGCAAACAAGAAGAAATAAGATAAGGAGTAAAGTTCGATGGCTAAGACAACGAAAAAGGTTATCAAAAAGCGCCGCGAGAAAAAGAACGTCGAAAAAGGCGCAGTGCATATCCGTTCGACTTACAACAACACGATCGTGACTGTTACCGACACAAACGGTAATGCGATCTCGTGGGCATCTGCCGGCGAAATGGGCTTTAGAGGCTCGAAAAAGTCTACTCCTTTCGCAGCACAGACAGCATCTGAGACAGCCGGTAAGCTGGCAGCAGATCAGGGCATGAAGACCGTAGAGGTTTATGTAAAAGGTCCCGGACCCGGAAGAGAATCCGCAATCAGAGCACTTGAAAACGTTGGTTTGCAGGTGACCATGATCAAGGATGTTACTCCCGTTCCTCACAACGGTTGCCGTCCGCCCAAGCGCAGACGCGTTTGATTTACAAGGAGGAAAAACGATATGGCAAGATATACAGGACCTGCTTGCAGACTTTGCCGCAGAGAGGGCAAGAAACTCTTTCTCAAAGGCGAGAGATGTCTGACAGGCAAATGTGCTTTTGAACGCAGAGCAACTGCTCCCGGCCAGCACGGCGCGCAGAGCAAACAGTTAAAAGAATACGGTAAGCAGCTTCGTGCAAAGCAGACCGCAAAGAGATATTACGGTGTACAGGAAGGTCAGTTTGCTACTTACTATGAAAAGGCAGCAAAGAAGAGCGGTGTAACCGGTGAAAACCTGCTCAGCCTGCTTGAAAGACGTCTTGATAACGTAGTATACAGAATGGGTATGGCAGAGAGCCGTAGGGATGCGCGTCAGCTCGTCCGTCATGGTCATTTCAGACTCAACGGCAAAAAGGTCACCATTCCCTCTATCAGCCTGAAAGTCGGAGATGTGATCTCTCTTCGTGAAGCAAGCAGATCTTCTGCGAAGATCAAGGAACTGATCGAAAAGATGCAGGCTACCAAGAATGCACCCAAGTGGCTTGAGTGCGACAGCGAGAACATCACTGCTAAAGTCGTGGCAATCCCGGAAAAGGCGGATGTTGACTTCGATTTCCAAGAACAGCTGATTGTCGAGTTGTACTCCAAGTAATCCCGAACCTCCAAATGGCGTTGGAATGGGCATTTGTTGCCTGATTTCAAGCCTACACAAAAAATATTATAGGAGGAATTTGAATGATTGAAATAGAGAAGCCCAATATCGTAACAGCAGATCTTACTGAGGACGGTACAAAAGGTACGTTCATCGTCGAGCCTCTGGAAAGAAGCTTTGGCACGACGCTTGGCAATTCATTGCGCAGAGTTCTTCTCAGTTCTTTGCCCGGAGTTGCAGTGGTATCGATCAAGATCGACGGTGTTCTTCATGAATTTTCCACCGTGCCCGGTGTGAAAGAGGATGTCCCGGAGATCGTACTCAACGTAAAGGGGATCGTTGCAAAGTTGCACTGCGAAGAAAGAAAGACTTGTGTGATCGAAATGACAGGTCCGGGTGAGGTCACTGCGGGGGATATCAAAGCCGATGCAGAGATCGAAATTTTAAATCCCGATCTTCATATCGCAACACTGTCCGACGGTGCACGCTTCTACATGGAATTGACTTTTGACCATGGTCGTGGATATGTTTCCCAAGAAAAAAACAAGCAACAGAATCCACAGGCGATCGGCGTTATTTACACTGATTCGATCTATACCCCGGTTTACAATGTCAACTACAAGGTAGAGAATACGCGCGTGCGCAGTGTTACCGATTACGATAAGCTTACTATTGAGATACTGACCAATGGAACGATTTCTGCGAAGGAAGCGGTATCTCTGGCAGCCAAGATTCTCAATGAGCATCTCAACCTTTTCGTAAATCTTACAGATGACGCGATGAAGGCTGAAATCATGGTGGATCGTCAAGAAACCATTAAGGAAAAAGTCCTTGAGATGACTATCGAGGATCTTGACCTATCTGTTCGTTCCTTCAATTGCTTGAAGAGAGCGAATATTGATACAGTTGAGGATTTGACCAAGAAGACCGAATCTGAAATGATTAAAGTTCGGAATCTTGGAAAGAAATCCCTTGAAGAAGTGATTCAGAAACTTGAAAGCTTGGGGCTTTCCCTCAAGTACGAAGAAGAATGACTCACCTAAAACAAATATGATCTAAGGAGGGACCTGAAATGCCGGGAACCAGAAAACTCGGAAGACCCACTGCGCATAGAAACGCAATGCTCAGAGGAATGGTTACTTATCTGCTTGAAAACGGTAAGATCGAGACCACTTTGACTAGAGCGAAAGAAGTTGGCGCTTTGACCGAGAAAATGATAACAATCGGAAAGAAAAACACCCTTGCCGCTCGCCGTCAGGCGTTGGCATTCATCACCAAAGAAGATGTGGTGAAGAAACTGTTCGATGAGATCGCACCCGATTACGCCGACAAGAACGGCGGTTATGTCCAGATTTACAAACTCGGACCTCGCCGCGGAGACGGCGCTGAGATGGCTCTGATCAAATTGGTCGTAACCAAGGAACAGGCAGAGGCTGAAGAGGCTGCAAAGAAGTCTAAGAAAGCTAAAAAGAAGGCTGAAAAGAACGAAAAAGTCGAGCAGACCGAACAGACAGAAGAAAAAACTTCTGCAGATGCCGAATAATTAAAAAAAACCCTTTCTCGGTAGAGAAGGGGCTTTTTATTTGCTGTATAAAAAGGGATAAATGTGTCTATAAATATTTAGCTTTTTCTGACAATTCTTTGAGTTGCCTTGACGATTTCTACAATCGGGATGACTAGAATGCCAAGACCTGCTGCGATGATATATTCGGTAAAACTAACGCTTACAAAGCAGAATGCGTTTGCAAGGAAGGGAACTTCACAAACAAGTGTGGTTGCGATGAGCGAGACGATGCCTGCGAACCAAAGCACCTTGTTTTGCGAACCGAGTTTGAAAATGCTGTTCCGTTGCGAGCGCATGTTGAAACTGTGGAAAATCTCTGCCATTGACATTGTTAGGAATGCCATGGTCATGCCGTGCGCGCTGTTGGCAATCGAGAGACTTCCGGTTTCAAAAAACAAACCGATGAAATAGGAGACGATGACCAAAACCGTTACCAGTGCGCCCTGATAAGCGATATCAATGCCCATACCGTTCGAGAAAATACCTGTTTTGGGATCACGGGGCTTTCGACTCATGATATTCGGCTCTGCTTTTTCCATGCCGAGTGCAAGTGCAGGGAAGCAATCGGTGATCAGATTGATCCAAAGAAGGTGTACAGGCTTTAAAATGGTAAAACCGAGGAGGGTTGCCGTGAAAACACTGAGCACTTCGCTCATATTGGATCCGAGCAGGAATTGAATGTCTTTGCGGATGTTGTCGAAGATGCGTCTGCCTTCAGCCACTGCTCCGACGATGGTAGCGAAGTTGTCGTCTGCCAGAACCATATCTGCAACATTTTTAGTGACATCTGTGCCGGTGATGCCCATTCCGATACCGATATCCGCAGACTTGATAGAGGGTGCGTCGTTGACACCGTCCCCGGTCATGGCGGTCACATAGCCGGCATTTCGCCAAGCCGTAACGATTCTTGTTTTGTGCTCTGGCTGTACTCTCGCATAGACACTGATATTTCGGAATTTTTTCGCAAACTCCGCATCATCGAGTTCGTCTAACTGTACGCCGGTGATTGCACAGGTGTCTTCCGTCAAAATCTCAAGTTCCTTTGCGATCGCCACGGCGGTGTCTATATGGTCGCCGGTGATCATAATGGGGCGAATGCCCGCAGAGCGACATTTAATGATCGCATCTTTGACTTCAGGGCGAACGGGATCGATCATTCCGCAAAGTCCGAGAAAACAGAGGTTGTTTTCCAGTGACTCCGGCTGTTGATCGGAAGGTGCATCCTGCCATATCCGCTCTGCACAGGCAAGAACGCGCAGAGCCTTGTCAGCCATTTCCTTATTGGTATTCAGGATCTCGGTACGGTATTCTTCCGTCATGGGAACGGCTTTGCCATCCTTTAGATACTGTGTACATCGTTCAATGACAACATCCGGTGCCCCTTTGGTAAATTGCAGAACGGTTTCTTTATTTTGATGAATAGTCGACATCATCTTTCTTCCCGAGTCGAAGGGTGCTTCGCCGCATCGCGGAAGTTGACGTTTGAGGTCGTTTTTGTTGAGATCGAGGGTATTTGCCCATGCGACCAGCGCGGCTTCGGTTGGTTCGCCGACGATTGCACCGGCATCGTTGATTTCCGCATCACAACAAAGTGCCATGGCGATTGCAAGATGTGTGGGATCGCTACTGAAATTGTCGACGACGGTCATCTTGTTTTGTGTCAGTGTGCCTGTCTTATCCGAACAAATGACCTGCGTACAACCGAGCGTTTCAACGGCGGTCAATCGACGAATGATGGCATTTTTTTTTGACATATTGGTGACACCTATGGAAAGTACCAGCGTGACCACTGCGGAAAGTCCTTCCGGAATTGCTGCGACGGCGAGTGAAACGGCGACCATAAAGGAATCAAGTGCCAGATCAAAGGAAAGACTTCTTGCGCGGATCAACTGTACGCCGAAGACAGCAATGCAAATGCCCAAAACCAGCCGTGTAAGGACTTTTGAAAGCTGTGCGAGCTTGGTCTGCAGGGGTGTTTTTCCGTCTTCGGCATTCTGAAGAGCATCGGCAATCTTGCCCATTTCGGTATTCATGCCGGTTGCGGTGATAATGGCAGTGCCTCTGCCGTATACCACGGTACTGCCCATATAGAGCATGTTTTTGCGATCTCCCAAAGGAATATCCTTTTCATGTTCCTTTAAATAAATTGCGTCGATATATTTATTGACTGGCGTGGATTCGCCGGTGAGTGCTGCTTCTTCTACCTTCAAGCTTGCACTTTCGAGGATGCGTGCATCCGCCGGGACCGCATCTCCGGCTTCCAAGAGAATGACATCACCCACGACCAGATCTTCGCTGTGGATGATCTGTACTTTATTGTCATGTAGGACTTTGGAAGTTGCGGCGGACAGCTCTTGCAATGCTTCAATAGCCTTTTCTGCCTTGCATTCCTGATAGACACCAAGTACGGCGTTGGTGATGACAACAGCCAAAATGATGATCACGTCTGCAAAACTTTCGTTTTCCACGACGGCGAGTATACTGCTGATCGCCGCTGCGACGATCAGAATGATCGTCATTGGGTCGCCGAATTGCTCAAAAAAACGAATGATGAATGATTTTTTCTTGCTGTCGGTCAGCCTGTTCTTACCGTTTTCTTCTAGCCGTTTTGCCGCTTCTGCATTGGACAGACCGCCGGTGTCCGAATGCAATTCATTTAATACTTTTTCTTTGTCTTCACAATAATAACGCATCATTTCCTCCTTGTGATCGCGCCGACAATTTGAAGGGACGTTGTTCTGTCACCTTGTCGGCACAATTATTTTTTGTAGTTCTTCTTCTTTTAAACGCAAAAAACCGGATATAACGTATTGTTATACCCGGGTATCAAAAGAAGAGAGACGAAGTACAACAATAGCGTTATACATGAGTCTCGCAATTTAAAACAAGCCAGATCGAAATCGGTCATGAATGTTGAACTTGTTCCACATAAAGTGTGCTTGCTACTCCCTCATGAGGAATTTGCAAAGCTATTATATCATGTTTTTAAAGGAAAGTCAAGAAAATTTAAAAAACGAAGCGAAGCAAACTTTTTTGCTTCGCTTCGCGCTCATTTTTATTCGTAGTGCTTTGCCAGTCCGCCCTCGGAAGTTTCTCTGTATGCCTGTCCAAGGTCTTTTCCGGTTTCATACATCGTCTGAATGACCATGTCTAAAGAAATCTTTCTGGTTGAAGTGAGGAAGTTTGCCAGCGACAAACCGTTTAATGCACGCATTGCGGCGACTGCATTGCGTTCGATGCAGGGAACTTGCACCAAACCGCAGATCGGATCACATGTTAAACCCAAGTGATGTTCCAACGATACTTCAGCCGAATATTCGATCTGATCAATACCCATTTCAAAAAGTTCCGCAAGTCCTGCGGCAGCCATGGCGCATGCCGTGCCGATCTCTGCTTGACAGCCTGCTTCTGCGCCGGAAATAGAAGCATTTTGCTTGACGATGTTTCCAATCAATCCCGCAACAGCCAGTGCTTTGATGATCTCTTCGTCGGAAAATCCCTTTTTTTCCTGCATATAGCGCAGAACGGAAGGAAGTACTGCGCACGAGCCGCATGTGGGGGCGGTAACAATGGTCTTGCAGTCGGCATTTTGTTCGCTTGCCGCAAAAGCATAGGCACAAACGATGCGGTTTTCACGCGTTTCGGGGCGTTCATCAATGTGACGGTGATTGTAGATAATCTGCGCACAGCGTTGAACCTCCAAGCCACCGGGAAGTGTTCCGGTCACCGAAAGACCGCCGGTGATTTCGTCCTTCATGACCTGCCAGACCTGATAGAGATATTCTCTAAAGTCTGGTCCTTCGTGCTCGAAAACGTAGTCGGAGAGGCGAATATTTCTTGATTTGCAGATTTCGGCAATCTCGCTGAAATGTTTTTCCCCATAGATCTCCGGCTTTGCTGCTTCTTCATGCCCGACGATATGGATATCGCCACCGCCCACTGAAAGAATGCGTGCTTCACCGAGCAGTGTATCGTTTTTGTAGGCGAAAAAGTCCATCGTGTTTGCGTGGGGAAGATCCTTTGTTTCGGTATCAAAAATGATCTCTACCGGTGTCGGCGCCAGTGTTTCCAAAATTGCAACATCGGTGCGGTGTCCCTTTCCGGTAGCGGCAAGAGAGCCGTAAAGAATGACTTTGTAGCGGTTTGCTTTAGGATATTCGGCAAGGAAATATTTGCAAGCCCGCTCCGGTCCCATAGTGTGGGAACTGGAGGGACCTCTGCCGATCTTATAGATCTCACAAACGGATTTCATTGTTTATTCCTCTTTCTGATGGTCGCTCTTACTGATTCTGCTACGATTCTTTATCGTCTAACTTGTAGTATCGCTCCTCATTGCAGTAGATCTGTTCGGGAACGCAGTATTCAAGGAATGCTGTTCTGCTTTCGGTATAGAATTTTTCGCTGAGATCCTTATGATAGTCGGGGTCATTAGAGTAAGCGCGCAAGGTGTTGCCTTGCATGATGAACCGTTCAAGGTAGATCGTACCGGTGTTGGTGGCTGTACCTCCTTTTTTGGGGTGGCGATTGCTCCAAAGCGCATTGGTCATGGATGTGCCGCAGAAGACTTTATAGCCGGCATCAACGAGCAACTGGTGCTGTTCCGTTCCATAGTAGGTGAAGCCACCGTACGGATATACAAATACATTGGTCTCGCCGATGAGCGGTTCGACATTGCGTTCCCAGAGCATCAAGTCTCTCTTGACTCTGGAAACGGTAGCGTTGGTATAATTTGCGTGGGAGTAGCTGTGGCAAGCGAAGTTGTAGCCGTGTGCTTTCAGCCAATCTGCGACTTTCTTTGCGGAGGCACGCTCCTCCTCGATGTCATAATAGGTCTCGTAGTCATATGTCTTGCCGTTTGGCAATTTGATGGAGAGCATTCTGTCATCGTTATAAATTTTGTTACCGTCGTTGTCGACATAATACAAGAACTGCTCGTCTGTGCGGTAACCCAAAATACCGTCAAAGCCGGTGAGAGCGAGAGTCATTTTTGCACCGTTGTAGGAAAAATCGGGATGATCCTTTAAAAACAATTCCAACTGCGGGAAAATCTCCTGATCGGTGACGGTTTCTTTTTTGGTCGCGATGTCATAGTAAGCGCCCATAATGGTGTCATTGTAGATGACCAAACGGTCTACCATGCCGTAGCCGATCTTTTTGGAGTCATAGGTGACGTCATCAACAGAGAAGACGAGCGGCTTTTTGCCTTTTACAACGGTTACGGTGTCTGCAAGCTTAGCATTGCCGTTTTCATCGACAACGAACATGTCGTTGATATCAATGAGACAGTAGTTATTGTCATACAGTGCCTGAAGCAGTCTTTGAAATTCGGTAACGGTGATACAGTCCTGATCGGAGTTCAAACTTCCCGCGTACATACTGCCTTTTGTCGGATCGGCAATGAGGCAGTGGGTGAACATGTGACGAACGGTGCTTGCGGGAACTTCTTCTGTCTCCTGCGGATCAATGGTCGGTGTTGGTTCGGTCGTCGGCTCGACAGTCGGATCAACGGTGGAGGGGACAGTCGGTTCGACTGTGGGGTCTGCTGTCGGTTCTGCCGTGGAGGGCGAAAGAATGGAGGAGATGAAACTCGACGGATCTTCCGAATTGAGATCGGAGATCATATCGCTTACTTTGTCTGTTTTGCCCAAAGAGACCTTTCCATCGGTACAGCCAACGACTGACAGGGCTGTGCAAAGCAGAAGCGCGACGGAGATCAGCCGTAAAAGTGAAATCTTTTTCATTGTTTTTGTTCCTTTCTATTGGAATAATCTTGAAATATATTGATTTTTTTTGATTTTCTGCTATACTGATTGAGAAAGGCGGTGGTGATATGGAAAGACAGAAAAGGGAAAAGAAATCGATTATATCGGAGAGTCGATGCGAAAGCTGTGAGTTTTTTGATGCGGATGATTTTGAAGGGGAACAGTGTATGCTCAGTCTTGACGAAGATGAATTTGCCGATTTTCTTTGCAGAAACACCGGCGCGTGTCCGTATTATCGGTTCTATGATGAATACAAAAGTGTACAGAAACAGAATTAATCGCTCGAATCAGTTCTTTTTTTTGGTGGAATTCTGCGAGGCCGTTCGGCGAGCGACTCTTTTTCTTTTCGTTCTTGCGATGCGTAATGTTCTTCCAAAAGATAGCGGATCTCCGGCATGATCAAATGCCGGAATTCCTCCTCCGTGAGCCCACATTCCAGATAAAATACCGCGGGGGACAGGATTTTCGGACGGGTGTTTGAACGCTTTTTTTGGATGCGTATCATTTCGGCACAAGTCTTGAGGCTTCCGTCATCGTTATAAATAGGATAATTGATAAAAAAGTGGCATTCCTCCGGAATGAGGGTGTAGCGTCCGCCACAGTCGGCAATCAATTGGATGAGCCTAATGGTATCTCTGAAATGTCTCTCGGCATATTTTTCGGGGATGCAGACGCGTTTTCCTTTCAGCCATTGCGGACGTTCTGCACCGCTCGGACGCACGTGGCGGATGAAGCGGTGATAGAGCGTGCGATTTTCGCTTTTCGGAGGGATACGATCGGACTTGTCCCCTAAGATATGAACGCAAAGATGCGATCCCTCAAGGGTGCGGATGAAGATCCGATTGTCCTCTAAATCTCCTCTGGAGACGGGATAGCGTTCAATCAAGGCCTTCGGAGAGAGGTTCAACTTTTTCGAAAGCCCCTTCAATACCAGCATCGAAAGAAATGCGTCCTCGTCACTTTTGTGAATGTCTTGAGTGATCTCTTCATCGGTAAACAGTGCTGCCGCTTTTGAGAGCGAAACCTGATTTTGTCCCGCTTCCGGAACGGCAAAATGCAGGATTTTTTGCAGATCGTAATAGGTGAAATCGACAGAGGGCAGGGAATAGCGCAGGAATTCGCATTTTAAATATCCTGCGTCATTGTCGGCGGCATAGCCGAAGATCATGCTGTCAGGTCTTCTAAAGAGTGCTTTTATGCGGTCATACAGCTTTGGAAAAGAAGGCGCTTGCTTAAATTCTTCCTTTTCATATGCGAGTTTGATAAAGGGGCGGTTTCGATGCCCTGTCAGCATAAAGGGCGCTTTGGGATTGATGATCCAGTCTTCCTTTTCAAGCACTGTGAAATGCTCATCGGTTACCACATAGCCGAAGGAACAGATCTTTGCTTGTCCGCCCTGACAGTTGGCACATTCGATATCGAAAAATATATAATTCATATATACATATATACAATTTCTTTCTTAGTATTTCACCTTACAGTGTACTTTATTTTGCAGAAAAAGTCAAGGGGAAAAGATGTTTTTTATCAATGCCAGTTGTAAAAAAAGTTTGACACGGCAAGAAAGCGCGGAATGAATACAATGAATATAATAAAAGCCTGTCGGAGACGATGGTCTGTGACAGGCTTTTGCGGAGATGATATTTATCTTCTCTCCGAGCGCTCCACTAAAAAGAAGAATGGAGAAGAGGGGGAGTTGATGATGTGAAATTCGGAAACGGTATACTGATAGCGGTTGTATGTTGAGAGCAGTTGGCGGAGCATCTCGCCTTCCAAGTGACCTTCTTCGTGTCCGGGATAGACGGCAATGAGCAGTCCGCCACCGAGACAAAGCAGGTCAATGGCGTCAATGACTGCCTTTCGTGTTGTGGTCCTGAGCGTGGTTCGTTGTTTATTGCCACTGCCGGGCAGATAACCGAGATTAAACATTCCGACGCAGATCGGCTTTTTGATATAGTTCTTTAGATTGCTGTGACTGTCTAAAACGAGGGTACAGTTTTTGGGCGCATCTTCTCTTTCAAGACGTGCGAGGGTGTTGTCCAATGCCTTTTTTTGAATGTCAAATGCATACACCTGTCCTTCTTCTCCCATCATACGGGAAAGCCACAGAGTATCGTTGCCGTTGCCCATGGTGAAATCAGCGGCAACGCCTCCCTTCATGAAATGAGGAGATAAAAAATATTTATGTAATTCCAACAGATCAACCATATTACATACTGTCCTTTCGAAAAAAAGATGTCGCAAGGCACGGGTGTGCGGTGCGGCATCCTCTTGTCATTTCTTCGATGCTTCGATATAATCGAGGATCGCTTTGGGCGTCCTGAAATTGACGATCTCTTCGTCCGGAATGGAAAGACCAAAGGCTTGTTCAATTTCCATCAACACTTCTACGATATCCAACGAATCGGCACCGAGATCTTCCACAATATCTGTACCCTCTGAAATTTTGGAAGGATCGATCTGCAATTGCTTTGCAAGGATCTCAATAATTTGTTCGTACATACAATACCTCCGGAACACATTCTTGAATACATCTATTTACAGTATATCACATTTTTCGAAAAAATGCAAGTCTTTTCCAAAAAAAGCTGTAGTGTTACTTGTAGGATTGCATTAATTTTTTAGCCAAAACCTATTGACATATCGAATAAAATATGATACAATAATACGTGTAAAACAGAGTTCAATGAGTAAAGCGTGTAACATAGCTTCCGCTGCTTCCGCTGCTTCCGCTGCTTTCGCTGCTTTCGCTGCTTTCGCTGCTTTCGCTATGTCGCCCTTTTTGCTGTGTCGATCCGTTGCCCATATAAAGGAGCGGATATTTTTTGTCGAATTAAAGTAGCGTTCACATACGTGTTGGCGCGAGATTCAATTCG
>CAZUWA010000031.1:0-17133 GCA_964623895.1 uncultured Lachnospiraceae bacterium
CTCTCGAAGCAGAGTTTTCCATTATTCAGGCTATGCTTGATGCAAGAAAAGCATCCGGATTGACGCAAAAGGATTTGGCAGACCGTACCGGTATCGCACAGGCAGACATCAGTAAATTGGAAAACGGTAATGCCAACCCTTCACTCAGAACTTTGCAAAGACTTGCAGACGGTATGGGAATGAAGCTCAAGCTTGAGTTTGTTCCTGCTAACAGATAAAACATCTTTGGCGGTGCAGTATTGAAATCTGTACCGCCCACTTGTGTTATGAGTAAGTAATAATTACCGATTGGTAATACGATTTTACCAATCTTATATCCAGTAAGCATCGTTGATGCGATGTTTATACAGTAAAAGATTTGCAAAAAACGATCAATTGTTAAATATAATTCCGGATGACTTTTTGTGACGCTCGAATTGCGCGCATGCCATGCGCATAGTATATATGATTATGTTCAAAATCATATATGATACATTGACAAGTTGGAAAAGATATGATATACTGATGTTGAAAGGAGATGATATCATGGCTAAAGTATCTACCAATATCACGATTGATGCGGAGACTAAAGCAAAAGCGCAGGCAATGCTTGCCGATTTCGGTATGGATCTGTCGACCGCTGTCAATATTTTCTTGAAACAGATGATTTATGAGGGTGCGATTCCGTTTGCAATTTCCCGTGAAGTTCCCAACAAAGCGGCACTTGCTACTATACAAGAAGCCTATGAAATGAAAGCTTCTCTCAAGAATCACCAAAAACACGACAGCGCAGACACTGCGGTCGAGAACATTTGACTGCATTTCGTTTTGCAAATACACATATTGATTTCCTGCCTTGGAGAGCGTAAAATATGAAAACGAAACTGATCGCCGTATCCGGTCCGACCGGATCGGGTAAAAGCCGTTTGGCAGTACATTTAGCCTTGCAACTTGGCGGCGAGGTAATTTCTGCCGACTCGATGCAGGTCTACCGCGGCATGGACATCGGCACGGGAAAAGTAAAGAGAGAGGAAATGATGGGCGTGCCCCATCACCTTCTTGACATTCTTTCGCCGTGCGAAGAATATTCACTGTCCGACTATATCGAAAACGGAAAAAAAGCAATAGAAGAGGTCTCCTCTCGCGGAAAGTTGCCTGTTCTATGCGGCGGAACGGGGTTGTATACCGATGCGCTTCTGTCCGGCACGACTCTTTCGGAAGCGTCGGGTGATCCCGCGTACCGAGCGGAATTGGAACATCTTGACAGCGACACGCTTTGGGCAATGCTGAAGGACGTCGATCCGCCCGCGGCAGATGCCACGCACAAAAACAACCGCAAACGCGTCATTAGAGCGCTGGAGATCTATAGATCTACCGGCATTCCGAAGACCGAATGGGACAGTCGTTCCAAAAAGGACTCTCCTTATGATTGTACGCACATTTTGATGTGCCCTGCGAACAGAGAGGCGCTTTATGATACCATCAACCGCCGCGTAGACGAAATGTTTTCCGAAGGCTTGGAAGAAGAGGCGCGCCGTATTTACACAGAGCACCCCTCCCTCACCGCTACACAAGCGATCGGATACAAAGAGTTTTTACCCTATTTTGAAGGACAAGCCACCATTGAAACGGTGAAAGAAAAGATCAAACAGGCATCTCGCAATTACGCCAAAAGGCAGATGACATGGTTTCGCACAAAAGAGCAAACTGCCGTCTGCATCGATCCGATCTTGCCCATTGAAACGCAAGTCGAAACTGTACTTAAACATCTTACCCGACAATAGACTGCCAGAAAGGAGCGCATATGGATCGCCAATATATTTCAGCCGCTTTCACACGTCTTCTGGTCGCACTTTGCGCCCTTCTTCTGATCGTTGCCTTGATCTACCACACAGCAGACTTGGGTGCAACTACCCTATCCACCGTCATTACAGAAGAAAAATCATTTGAAAACATCATTGTAAGCGACGGATATTTCTTTCGCAGTGAAACGGTGCTGTCTTTGGATACCGGCATAGCTTACAGCACACTCAAAGCAGGTGAAAATGTCACCTCCGGAGAAAAAGTTGCCACGGTATATCCGATTGATTCCGATGTGGCAACACTGCAAAACTACGACCGTCTGCTCGCTTTGCTTGACAGTGCAGATTCTGTACAAAACATCTCTGCCATCACCGCAGAATTAAAAAAGCTCTCAGCGGAACTGCGCGAGGATCACGATGCCGGTGCCCTGTCCGCAATGGCGGCAAAGACAGACGAATTACAAAAGCTGTTCAACCGTGCAGCACAGATTACCGACAGCGCGGAAATTCGAGCAGAAGCAGATCGTCTGAAAGCAGAACGCGCTTCTCTGCTGTCTGAATTTGGTGCACCGATCAAAGACATCTGCGCTTCTGTCGCCGGTTGCTATTATCCGACCTGCGACGGCTACGAAAGTCTCTTTTCCGCAGAAAAGATCGGGGAATTGACCGTTTCTTCCTTTGAAGAACTAATCAAAAAAGATCCCGTTCCCACGGAAAATGCCGGAAAAGTCGTCACGAACAGTTATTGGTACATGGCAACGGTCGTGAATAAAAATGCACTGTTGAACAGCGTGATCGGCAAAGATTATACCGTTTATATCGGTAGCAACAAGGAAAAGTTCAGTCTTCGGTTAGAGCGCGTCTCGGTCGACCGAGACGGAAGGAGTCTGCTCATATTCGGCTGTCGCGTCACGCCAAAACAACTGCCCGACCGCGCCGAGAGCATATCCATCGTAGCCGATACCGCCGTCGGACTGACCGTTCCCACGGCTGCCGTCCGTGTGTTGACAGACGAAGCAGACAACAGAACGGTCGGCGTCTATGTTAGGGAAGGAAACTATCTGCGTTTTAAAAGAATCGAGATCCTCGCCGAACAGAAAGGCTGCTATCTTGTAAAGACACCGGCGCAAATCGAAAAAGAACAGACAAAAAACGAACAAGATGTCGAAAATCCTGTCTCGTCCTATCCTTACCTAACGCTCAATGACGTGGTAGTCACCTCTGGGAAAGACCTGAAGGAAGGCTATTTCAAATAAAACTCGTCTTAAAGTGGCAAAGACTTGAAAGGGCAATCTTTCAAACGCGTTTTGCGGCTTTTGCACAGATAGATCGGTGATCCCGATCCCTTAAGAAAGGAAGCTTTTCGCATAGCGAAGGCGATGGTCACAAATATGCTTGAAAACAGCCAAGTAAAAGAAAATATCCTTGCCGTGCGGGAAAAGATCGAGCACACCTCTTCGGCGTGCGGCAAAAAAACACCGCCGACATTATTGGCGGCAACAAAGACCGTTCCCGTTGAACAGATCAATTTTGCGATCAGGGAATGCGGCATTACCGTCATCGGAGAAAACCGCGTACAGGAACTGCTCGAAAAATACGATGCGCTCGATCATTCGGCAGAATTACACTTCATCGGCAGACTGCAGAGAAACAAGGTCAAGTATATCATCGACAAGGTCTCGCTCATTCACTCGGTAGACAGCATTGCTCTTGCAAAGGAGATCGAAAAACAAGCGTCGAAACATGACAAAAAAATGAGCATCCTCTTGGAGATCAACAGCGGCAGAGAAGCGCAAAAAGGAGGATTCCTTATTGAAGAAGTCGACGAGGCACTCGCCGAAATTTCCGCTTTTCCACACGTCGAAGTGCGCGGATTGATGGCAGTTGCCCCCATTTGCTCAGAAAACAAAGAATATTTCAACTATTTTTCTCAAATTTCAAAAAAATTCATTGACATTTCCGATAAAAAACTGCATAATATAAGGGATGGTATTTTGTCAATGGGCATGACCGACAGTTTAGAACCGGCGATCATGGCGGGTTCGACCATGGTACGGCTCGGTTCAGCACTATTCGGCAAGCGCACTTGACGGTATCGGGCAAATTTAAAGAAGCGATTTAAAATACACATATAAAACAAAGGAGATTTAATCATGAGCGTTTGGACAGAAAGATTCGGTAAAAAGCAAGCAGAAGAAGAAACTATCGGTTACGATTTTGAAGAAGAAAATCAAGCAAGTGCAACCGCAGCACCCAAGGTAGGCGGATCGGCACTCGAATTAAAGATCGTCCGTCCCGAAACATATGATGCTGTCGGCAGCATTGCAGACCATCTCATCAATCGTCGCACCGTCGTCCTCAATCTGGAGGCAACCAACAAAGAAACCGCAAAGAGAATCATCGACTTTTTGTCAGGCGTTGCCTATTCGATCGGCGGTAGTATCAAAAGAGTTGCCACCAACACCTTCGTCATCACACCAAACAATGTAGACGTAACAGGCGAAACGATCGGCGAAACGACCAAGACGGCAACCAAAACTTCCGGCAGTGAAAACGGAAGTAGCGATTTCGATTTTTAAGATCTCATTTACCCCCAAAAATCAAAACGGATGAGGGCGGCAAATATTACAGGAGGAAAGAATTATGTTACAAACAGTTGATTATGTTCTGACGCAAGCGGTCTTGCTGGCGGCAAATGTCACCATGCTGTTGCTCTTTATTCGTACCATCCTTACTTTTGTCGCCTTTGATTCCGACCATCCGCTGGTCAACTTTGTATTTAATATTACCGACGCCATCCTGACCCCGGCGCGCATCATTCTGGAAAAAACAGGTTGGTTTGAAGACACCCCCTTTGATTTTTCGCAGATCCTCACACTCGGTTTCATTTTGGTCGTTTATCTGCTGTTCATACTTTGTTAGCGATGCGGAAAGACAAAACACCTTTAAAAGCACGCATAGAAGATCTTGTCAACGCCTGTGAACAGTACGGCTTTGCCGTTGGCAATTTTCTCACCGAAGAAGAACAGGCGGAAGGAGCGGTATATCTGAAAAGTCTGCAGAAAACAAGTTCCTTCCTGTTCGCCTTCTGCGGCGGAGCGGAAGGAGCGGAACGGAAGACTGTCGTTCTATATGACCGCAGTTATGAAGACGCCACGCCATTAGACTTTGCGGATATCACTCTTATAAAACTCACTGCTACCGACAAGACCGTTCCCTCGCACAGAGCGGTGCTCGGCAGCATCCTCGGTCTTGGCATTGAGCGCAAAATGATCGGAGACATCTTTCCGTTTGAAGACGGAACGGCAGTGGCGGTCAAAGAACAGATCCTTCCCTATATTCAGAAAGAACTTTACAAGGTTGGGCAAAGCAAGGTCATCCTGTCACCCGTCGCTCTTCCGAACGGCTTCAAGATTGAACGGCAGACAGAAGAGTTATCGCTCAGTGTGGCTTCTCTTCGGCTTGATTGTATGATCGCCGCCATTTGCAAGCTGTCAAGGGAGGATGCGACGGAAATCATTTCAAGTGGCAAAATACAAGTCGATCACAAAGAAGTAACGCGCGCCGACTTTAAATTGTCGGAACATTCCACCATTTCCGTCAAAGGCAAAGGGCGTTTTGTCTTTGAAAAACAGGACGGCAACACCAAAAGCGGACGCTTGCGCGTTAGGGTCTTAAGATACATATAAGAAAGAGGGACGCATCCTATGCTGTCACCAAGCGAACTGAAAAAAAGGCAGTTTTCACGAGCATTCCGAGGGTATTCTGCAAACGAAGTAGATGAACACCTTGATTTTTTGCTCGAAAAATATACCGAATTATACATCCGCAACGACGACCTTGAAAAAGAATTGCGCAAAGTGCGATCGGAACTGGATGCCATCCGTACAAGCGAGGAAGCCATCCGTAAAGCAATGGTCAATGCGCAAAGAGAGGAACGTCGGGTCATCGACGAAGCAAATGACCGCGCCAATCTCATTCTGCGCACGGCAAAACTGAATACCGATCGGATCATCACCGAATTCAAAGCGGAGATCAGAGAGGAACGGATCGTTCTGCATAAATTACGCAAAGCTGTCGCGGAATTTAAGGCAAACAGTTTAAAGCAATACAATCTGCACTTAGAATTTCTCAACAGTATTTCTCCGGATCCCGATGCACCCGATCCGGAACTTGAACTCACCGAAGACGATTATGCAAACTCTCTGCTTGAACAGATGAAACTGGCGTTGGAAAGCGCCGATTTTTCTGACGTAAATGAAAAAGAGGAGACAGAAGAAGAGTTGAACATCCGCAGGATGCCCGAACCGCAGACGGAAAAGAAGCACGAGGAACAAAAGGAACAACCTTTCAAGACCAATACTGCCGTCTTCACCTCTGTTCCGCACAAGACCGCAGCATCAAAAAAAGCCACAACGAGAGAATTTCCGGTTGTAAAAAAGTAAAAATCAAAACATAGATAACATTAAATCAAAGGAGCATTGCTGAAATGGCAAAAGACTACACCGCAACACTGAACCTGCCGAAAACAGAGTTTCAGATGAGAGCAAATCTTCCCGTAAGAGAACCTGAAATGTTGAAGGCAACGGAAGAAAAAGACATCTATCACAAAATGCTTGCAAAGAGAGAAGGCGCGCCGAAATTCGTTTTACACGACGGTCCTCCATTCTCGAACGGCAACATTCATATGGGCACAGCCCTCAATAAGATCGTCAAAGATTTTATAAACAAATACAAAACCATGACAGGCTATCAGGTTCCGTATATTCCCGGTTGGGACAACCATGGTATGCCGATCGAATCCGCAATCATCAAGCAAAATAAACTGGATAGAAAGCGCATGTCCGTTTCGGAATTCCGCACCAAATGCCATGAGTTTGCGCAGAATTATGTAAACATTCAGATGGGGCAATTCAAGCGGCTCGGTGTGACCGGCGACTGGGACCATCCTTACCTGACTATGGATCCGCATTTCGAAGCAAGAGAAGTCAAGGTCTTCGGTAAAATGTTCGAAAAAGGTTACATCTACAAAGGCTTAAAACCGGTCTACTGGTGCCCGAAAGATGAAACAGCTCTTGCCGAGGCAGAGATCGAATATGCAGACGATTCCTGTACCTCTGTATTCGTGAAGTTCAAAGTTGCGGATGACAAAGGAAAACTTTCTTCCGTTTGTGACCTTGAAAAGACCTATTTCGTCATTTGGACGACCACCATTTGGACGCTCCCCGGAAACCAAGCAATCGCTCTCAATCCGCAAGAGGAATACGGCGTTTACCGCATTCCTACCGGTGAATGTCTCATCATGGCAAAATTGCTCGCGCCCTGTTCGATGGAAAAGGGCAATATTGAAAACTACGAGTGCATTGCCACCTTCAAAGGAAACGAATTTGAATATATGACCGCGCAGCACCCCTTCTTACCGCGCACTTCTCTTGTAGTCAATGCAGATTATGTAACCATGGACAGCGGTACGGGATGCGTACACACCGCAGGCGGCTTCGGTGCAGATGACTATATCACCAGCCGCAGATATGGTATCGATATCATCGTACCGGTGGACGACCGCGGATATCAAACAGAAGAAGCGGGAAAGTTTGCAGGTCAAAGATATGATGAGTCGAACAAGACCATCCTTGAGGACCTCATCAACAGCGGCGCACTTTTCGCAAAAGAAGAAATGGTGCATTCCTATCCGCACTGTTGGAGATGCAAGTCTCCCATCATCTTCCGTGCAACTCCGCAATGGTTCTGCTCTGTGGAATCCTTCAAGGATGAAGCGACCAAAGCTTGCGAAAACGTCGAATGGATCCCTTCTTGGGGTGGAGAGCGGATGCTCCAAATGGTAAAAGAGCGCGCAGACTGGTGTATCTCTCGTCAGCGTCACTGGGGACTGCCCATCCCGGTATTTTATTGTGATCAGTGCAAGAAGCCGATCTGCACCGAAGAAACGATCAATAAGATCTCGGATATTTTTGCTGCAGAAGGCTCAAATGCATGGTTTGACAAAGAAATTTCCGAGCTTCTGCCCACAGGCTTCAAATGTGAATGCGGATGTACTTCCTTTACCAAAGAAACAGACACGCTCGACGGTTGGTTTGATTCCGGTTCGACTCACTTCTCTGTTTTAGAAAACAAAGAAGAGATGAAGTGGCCGGCAGACCTGTATCTTGAAGGCGCAGACCAGTACAGAGGTTGGTTTCAGTCCTCTTTGCTCACGGCAGTGGGCGCAAAAGGCATGGGCGCACCCTATCGTCAAGTCTTAACGCACGGTTGGGTAGTTGACGGCGAAGGAAAAGCGATGCACAAATCGCTCGGCAACTCGATCCTGCCCGAAGAAGTTATCGCCAAGTACGGTGCGGAATTGGTGCGTCTTTGGGTCGCATCCTCCGACTATCAGGTAGATGTCCGCGTTTCCGATCCGATCTTCAAGCAACTTTCCGAATCCTACAGAAAGATCAGAAACACTGCCCGCATCATCCTTGCAAATCTGGGGGATAACGGCAGCGACTTCAACCCCGATACCGATCTTGTTCCGGTAGAGGAGCTGACCGGTATCGATCAGTGGATCATCGGCAGATACAATGAACTTGTTAAGACCGTCCGCGCAGGATATGATGCGTACAGTTTCCACATCGTCTATCACGAGATCCTCAATTTCTGTACCGTCGATCTTTCCAAGATCTACATCGACATTACCAAAGACCGCGTCTACACCGAAAAGAAGGATTCTCCCGCAAGAAGAGCCGCACAGAGCGCAATGTATATCGTACTTGACGGTCTGGTCAGAATGTTTGCCCCCATTCTCGCGTTCACAAGCGATGAAATCTGGCAGATGATGCCCCATAAGTCCACCGATGACGCAGAACATGTTTTGCTCAACGATATGCCGGAATACAACCCCGCATGGATCTTTGCAGATTCCGCAAGATATGAGAAGCTGTTCGGGATGCGCGACGATGTGATGAAGGCGCTCGAAAACGCAAGAAACGACAAGCTGATCGGCAAATCTCTTGAAGCAAAAGTAACTCTCTACACCGAAGACGAAGCAGAAAAAGAACTACTCGACAGTTTCGGCGAAGGACTGGCTACCGCATTCATCGTTTCCGGCGTAACAGTCGTCGGCGCACCCGCTCCGGAAGGGGCATACAAGGGACAAAGTCCCGTTTCGGTGGTCGTTTCAAAGATGGAAGGTTGCAAGTGCGACAGATGCTGGTCTGTCGGCAAGCCGGGCAAAGAAACGGAGGATGGATTCCTCTGCTTCAGATGTCTTGAAAACATGAAATAAGCCAAAGAGACCGGTGAACGGAAGCCAAACGCGGCTGTTCACCGGTTTAAGAAAGGTAGGCCTATGAACACAACTGTTCTGTTTATTTGCATTACCCTGATCGTCACCTGTTTTGACCAACTCACCAAATACCTTGTGTACACCTTCATGGAATTGGGGCAGACCATCCCCGTTATTGATGGTTTTTTTCACATCACCTATATTTTGAACGACGGCATGGCATTCGGCAAGATGGACAATGCGCGCTGGGTGTTCATGCTGTTCACCCCTATTGCCCTTGTCGGCGTGGCGATCTACCTTTTCAAGTACAGAAACACCCTCAGTTTGCCGCTCAAGATCTCTCTGTCGCTCATTTTCGGCGGCGGACTGTCCAATATGATCGACCGCATCTTCTTCTACAATCTTTCCCCCGATTCTACCGGACTTTTTGACGGCAGAGTAGTCGATTTTCTCGATTTCAGAGGGATCTGGCAGTATATCTTCAACATTGCCGATTCCGCGGCGGTCGTCGGCGTGTTTGCCTTCTTATTCTTTTTCATTTTAGAAGAGGTCAAAGCGGAAAAGGCAAAAAAAGCAGCAGCGGCTCAAGCCGATGAAGGGAAAATTTCCGACAGTTTCGAAGAAAAAAGATGATGAAGTCCGATACTTTATTTTATACCGTCACCGCCGCAGACGCAGGCAAACGGTTGGATGCCGTCGCGGCGACAGCATTTGAAAAAACGCGCTCTGCGATCGTTAAGTTGACAGAAGAGGGGCACCTCACCCTCAACGGTACACAGGCAGACAAAAAAACGAAGCTGCAGGAGGGAGACACGCTCGCCCTTCTGCTTCCTGTGCCGATCCCCGACAAGGCAGAGGCAGAGAACATTCCTCTTGAAATCGTCTATGAGGACGACGACTTGGCAGTCATCAACAAGCCGAAAGGCATGGTCGTCCATCCCGCAGCAGGCAACGAAACCGGCACGCTCGTCAATGCCCTGCTCTTTCATTTAAGCAGTTTGTCAGGAATTAACGGCGTCATGCGCCCGGGGATCGTTCACCGCATTGACAAAAACACCAGTGGGCTGTTGATGGTCGCAAAAAATGACAAAGCCCACAATGCCCTTGCCGCACAGATCAAAGAACACAGCTTTTTGCGTTGCTATCAAGCTGTGTTGGTGGGAAACCTAAAGGAAGAGGAAGGTATAGTCGATGCGCCCATCGGAAGACATCCCATCAAGCGTCAACAGATGGCAATCGTAGCATCCGGCAAACCTGCGCGCACGCATTACAAGGTCTTAACACGTTTTAATGGTTTCTGCCATGTCGAGTTGACTCTTGAGACCGGACGAACACACCAGATCCGCGTACACATGGCATCTCTCGGACATCCGCTTCTCGGAGACACCCTCTACGGCGGTGGCAAAACACCATTTGAAAAAAAGCACAAAGATCTTCTTAAAGAACAAACGCTTCACGCAAAAGCACTTGGGTTTGTACACCCGACAACAGGAGAATACCTTGAATTTGACAGCGAATTGCCGAATCAATTCAAAGAGATACTGCGTCTGCTGTCTGCCGCCCCCTGATACTTCCACAAAACAATACAAAGAAAGGACAGTCTGCCCATTCGCAGACTGAACGTACAATGACTATGGAAAAAGAAAAGTTTTACCTCACAACTGCCATTGCCTATGCATCAAGAAAGCCGCACATCGGCAACACCTACGAAGTCATTTTGGCAGACACCATCGCACGCTACAAGAGAGCTCGCGGTTATGATGTGTACTTTCTCACCGGCACGGACGAGCACGGTCAAAAGATCGAGGAACTGGCAAAATCGAGCGGGATCACCCCAAAGGAATATGTAAACAACGTTGCGGGAGAGATCAAGTCCATCTGGGATCGAATGAATACCACATACGATCGCTTCATACGCACAACCGATGAAGACCACGAGCGAGTCGTTTCCCACATCTTTAAAAAACTGTATGACCAAGGGGACATCTACAAAAACGAATACGAAGGTTGGTATTGCGTCCCCTGCGAATCCTTCTTTACCGAAACACAGTTGAAGGACGGCAGATGTCCCGACTGCGACAGAGAAGTCACCAGAACCAAGGAAGAAGCATACTTCTTCAAAATGAGCAAATATGCCGATCGTCTGATAGACTATATTAACGAACACCCCGGTTTCATCGAACCGGAAAGCCGCAAAAAGGAGATGCTCAACAACTTCCTTCTGCCGGGATTACAAGACCTTTGCGTTTCCAGAACGTCCTTCAAATGGGGCATTCCGGTATCTTTTGATGACAAACACGTCATCTACGTCTGGATCGATGCACTCTCCAACTACATCACCGCCCTTGGCTACGATGTAGATGAAACGGGAAAACTTTATCAAAAATATTGGCCGGCGGACGTACACATCATCGGCAAGGATATCTTAAGATTCCACACCATCTACTGGCCGATCATGCTGATGGCTCTTGGTGAACCATTGCCCAAAAAGGTCTTCGGTCATCCGTGGTTGCTGTCAGGAAATGACAAAATGAGCAAATCGAAGGGCAATGTGCTATACGCCGATGAATTGGCAGACAAATTCGGCACGGACGGCGTGCGTTATTACGTGCTTTCAGAAATGCCATACGGTTCCGACGGCACAATCTCTTATGAAAATATCATCAAGCGTTACAACACCGACCTTGCAAACAACCTCGGAAACCTCGTTTCCCGTACCTTGTCGATGACAGAAAAGTATTTCTCAGGCATCATTCCCTCTCCGGGCGCGGAAGAAGGCACTGACAGCGAACTGAAAACGACTTGTGCACAGTGTTACGCCGCATTCGGCAAAGCAATGGACGAATATCGTATTGCAGATGCGCTGGAGGAGGTTTTCACCATGCTCCGCCGTGCCAACAAATATATCGACGAAACTACCCCTTGGACGCTTGCAAAGAATGAAGAACAAAAGCCACGACTGGGCACGGTTTTGTACAATCTCTTAGAGACTGTGCGCATCGGCACGGTGTTGTTGTCTTCCGTCATGCCGGCAACCTCTGAAAAAATATTCTCGATGCTTGGTGAAAATACCGCATCCGACTATGAAAGCGCCGGAGAGTTCGGCAGTCTTACGAGCGGTCACGCCCTCGGTAAAGCAGAGATCCTCTTTGCGCGCATAGATGAAAAGAAGTTCTTTGAAGCGCTCGAAGCAGAAGAAGCGGAAAAGGCAAAAGCCGCCGCACAAGCCGAAATCACGCAGACGCGCCCGGAGAAAGTGCCGCAGATCGAATACGATGACTTTATGAAAGTCGAACTGCGCTGTGCTAAAGTCATCGCTTGTGAGCCTGTTCCGAGAGCAAAAAAACTGCTCAAGCTGACTGTCGATCTCGGATACGAACAGCGCACCGTCGTTTCCGGCATCGCAAAATTCTACACACCCGATGAATTGGTCGGAAAGAGGATCGCGTTGGTCTGCAACCTAAAGCCCGTCACCCTTTGCGGTGTGGAAAGCAACGGTATGATCCTTGCTTCCGGGGAAGAAGACATCAGAGTAGTATTCTTGGACGAAGCGGCAGAAATTGGCAGCCGCATTCGTTGATGCGTCCCCTCTTTGACGCACACGCACACTATTTCGACAAGCGATTTGAAGAATCTTCGATGGGCGGTGCAAAGGAATTGATGGCATCGCTGTTTCAAAACGAAGTCGGTGTGATCGTCAACTGCGCGACCACCACGGAAGATGCGAAGTTCTGCATCGAATATGCCGAAAAATTTGACGGCTGTTATGCGGCAGTCGGCGTGCATCCCAGCGATTGCAGCGGAGAAAAAAGCGTGGAAGATGCCATTTCCAAATTGCGCAAGATGGCAAAACACCCGAAAGTCGTTGCGCTCGGTGAAGTGGGACTCGATTACCATTGGGAGACCAATCCGGAAAAGTCTGTACAATTTGCCTTTTTTAAAGCACAGTTAGACCTCGCAAGAGAACTTTCTATGCCTGTCGTCGCACACATCAGAGACGCACAGGGAGAAGCGTTCGACATTCTCTCCGAATATCCCGACCTTAAAGTTATGCTTCACTGCTATTCCGGTTCACCCGAAATGGCACGGCAATATCTGATGAAAGGCGACCGTTATTTCTCCTTCGGCGGAGTACTGACCTACAAAAATGCGGTGCATACCGTGGAATCGGCAAAACTGATCCCGCTCGACCGCATTCTGACCGAAACCGACTGCCCGTATTTGGCACCGGTACCCTATCGCGGAAAAACGAACCATTCCGGATATATGATCGAAACGCTCAAAAAACTGGCGGAAATCAAAGGCGTCCCTCTTGAAGAACTGGCAGACAGCGTTTATGAAAACGGCAAAAGATTTTACGCAATTTGACACAAAAACTTCGGCAACACCGAAGTTTTTTGTTATATACAGAGCCGGTGTAGTTGAAGAAAACTCTGCCACCTAATATTTATGATTGTACTTCAAAGCCGAGGGGGATTCCCTCGACTTTTACCATTTTAGTCAGTTTTCACTTTTATTTTTTCCAAAAATCAAAAAAACATAAAATTATTTTCGATTTTCGTTGCTTTTTCAAAATATTTTTAAAAAAAGTGTTGACAGCGGGGATGGGGTATGCTAAAATCGACGCATATCAGAGTCCGGAGGCAAAAAATGGGAAAACTGACTGAAAATTTCGGAAAAATGGTGTTCGATGACTGTGCAATGCGCCAAACGCTCTCAAAAGATGTCTATAAATCAATGAAAGAAACCATTTCGGAAGGAAAAAATCTCGATATTACCGTCGCAAATGTCGTCGCAAACGCCATGAAAACTTGGGCTACCGAACTGGGCGCGACGCATTACACCCACTGGTTTCAACCCTTAACCGGCGTCACTGCAGAAAAACATGACAGTTTTTTGTATGTGCAAAAGGACGGCAGCATCCTTGAAGAATTTTCCGGCAAAAAACTCATCAAAGGTGAGCCGGACGCATCCTCCTTTCCTTCCGGCGGATTGCGCGCCACCTTTGAAGCACGCGGTTATACCGCTTGGGATCCGACTTCTTACGCCTTCATCAAGGATAACACTCTCTACATCCCCACCGTTTTTTGCGCCTACGGGGGAGAATTGCTCGACAAAAAAACGCCACTGCTTCGTTCGCTCGAACTGCTTTCCACACAAGCGACCCGTGTTTTGAACCTTTTGGGCTACAAGGATGTCACCCGTGTGAGCGTCAACGTCGGCGCAGAGCAAGAATATTTTCTTATCGACAAAGAGCAATATAACCGCCGTCAAGACCTGAAAATGACCGGTCGCACCCTCTTCGGCGCACCTTCTCCGAAAGGACAGGAACTGGACAACCACTATTTCGGGAGCATCCGCCCTCGCGTCAAGGCATTCATGGAAGACCTCGACGAAGAGCTGTGGCGCTTAGGGATCTATGCCAGCACCGAGCACAACGAGACCGCACCCGGGCAACAAGAGATTGCGCCCATCTTCTGTACCTGCAACCTCGCTTCCGATCAAAATCAGTTGACGATGGATGTCATGAAAAACGTAGCCGACCGTCACGGACTGGTCTGTCTGTTGCATGAAAAGCCCTTCAAAGGGGTGAACGGCTCGGGAAAACACAACAACTGGTCGCTTGAGACCAACACCGGCATGCGGCTGTTAAAGCCGGGCGAGGATCCCTTCTCGAACACGGTGTTTCTCCTCTTCCTCTCCGCCGTCATCGCCGCCGTGGACAACTATCAAGACTTACTGCGCGTATCCGTAGCTTCCCCCGCAAACGATCACCGCCTCGGCGGCGACGAAGCTCCGCCTTCCATCATCTCGGTCTACCTCGGCGAGGAACTGACTGCCGTTTTGGAGAGCATTGAGGAAGGAAAAAAATACTTCAGCGCCAAAAAAGCGAGTATGCAGACCGGCGTCTTGACCATTCCCGACTTCAAAAAGGACACCACCGACCGCAACCGCACCTCTCCCTTCGCCTTCACAGGAAACAAGTTTGAGTTCCGAATGCTTGGCTCTGCGCAGTCGATCTCCGATCCGAATACCGTACTCAACACCGCCGTAGCCGACACCCTCGCCCTCTTTGCCGAAAAATTGGAGGGCAAAAAAGAGCCTCTTGCTGCCGCAAGAAGATTGGTACGGGAGGTCTACAGCACACACAAACGCATCATTTTCAATGGCAATAACTATTCTGCCAACTGGGTGGAAGAGGCAAAAAAGCGCGGACTTTTCCAATTGACCACCGCAGCTGACGCGATCCCTTCCCTCGTCTCTGAAAAAAATATCGCGCTTTTTGAGCGGTGGGGGATCTTTTCAAGGGCAGAGCTTTTCTCGCGCTGTGAGGTCATGCTAGAAAATTACGCAAATGTCACCTCGATCGAAGCCCTGACCATGTCATATATGGCAAGAAGACAGATCATCCCTGCCGTTTCAAACTACGCAAAAAGGCTGTGCGAAGAGTACAAAACCGCCAAAGATTGCGATTTTGCCGTACCTCGCGCCGAAAAAGCGGCAAAAAATGCCTGTGCGCGCAGTGAAGAACTGTACGCCGCCGTCGATGCACTGGACGCCCTGCTCGACACATTGAAAAGCATTCAAGACAGTAGCGTTTCCGCCGAATTCTGTAAGGAGAAATTGATCCCCGCGATGGAAACTCTGCGCACCGTTGCCGACGAAGCAGAGAAAAATACCCCTTCCGACCTTTGGCCCTTCCCGATCTATTCCGAATTGATGTTCAGCATCTAAAAAACGCCCCATAGGGCGTTTTTTTTACATTTTTTCAAGTTGGACATTTCTATCAGCCACGCCGCATTCGACCGGTGGTTGACCCGGATATGCTTTCCATAACAGTTCAGACCATTAGGCGAGAAGAGACTATATTTCAAAAAACGATTAAAAAATAATTACTTTTCATAAAGATATCATTTTTCAAGCATTTATTTCCCGACACAAAATCTCGAAAAAATGGCAGAAACGATATCCTCATCCACCGCCCTTCCGTCGATCGCGGCGATCTGTGACATGGCAAGTTCAACATCCAGCGCAGCAATATCGGGTGAAAAACCGCTTCGCAAGGCGGCAATGGCATGTTCAATGCTCTCAATCGCCTGCCCTGTTGCATTTGCCTGCCTTGCCGAAGTTAAAACAGCGCGGTCGCGGTAGTCGATCTGCCCCCCGACGAACAGTTTTTCAAGCAACTCCTTGAATTCATCCGGCATTTTGCCGCTTGCGGCAGAAATTTTCAGAGTCGGCAACTCTTTCAGTATCGAACAGTCAAAGAGCGTTTCAAGATCGCTCTTGTTGAGCAGTGCCACGATCGGCACAGAACAATCTTTGAGCAATTCTATCAAGTGCATATCTTCTTCATCTGCCGCACGACTGCCGTCAAATACAGCCAAAATCAGTTCGGCGTCGTTTATCTTTTTGATACTGCGCTCCACGCCCATTTTTTCAACGGTATCTTTCGTTTCATGAATACCCGCGGTGTCGCTTAGGCGCAGAAGGATCTTTCCGACAGTCGTCGTTTCCTCAACAGTGTCTCTCGTAGTGCCGGCGATTGGGGAAACAATGGCACGCTCTCTGCCCAAAAGGGCATTGAGGATCGAGGATTTTCCGGTGTTTGGCTTGCCGACAATGGCGGTCGGAATTCCTTCCATCACGGCGTGTCCCATTTTGTAACTTTCTTTCAAGCGACAAAGGCGAGCGCAGATCTCCTGTAGTGCCGCCATGAAATCCTTTGCCGAAAGATCGGAAAGTTCTTCATCCGGATAATCTATAAAAACATAGATCTGCGCCAAAAGCGCGGTCAAGTCCGCATAGATCTGCTCGGTCTCACCTGAAAGCAAGGTTCTGTTTGCTTTTCCCGCAAGAGCGATCTGACTGTCGTTTTCCGCATTAATGAGGTCGATGACCGCTTCCGCTCCCGAAAGAGAAAGTTTCCCGTTCATAAAAGCGCGCTTGGAAAATTCTCCCGGTCCCGCGGGGGCTGCACCTGCGGAAAGAAGGCTTTCATAAACACGTGCAGTCAACAAGACACCGCCATGACAAGATATCTCCACTGTGTCTTCGCCCGTAAAA
>CAZUWA010000032.1:0-16764 GCA_964623895.1 uncultured Lachnospiraceae bacterium
TTGACCATCTGTCCGCCGACAGAACCTGCCTGCTTGGAAGTGAGGTCGCCATTGTAACCCTGTTTCAGAGTTACACCGACTTCGCTTGCTGCTTCCATCTTAAACTTATTGAGTGCTTCCTTTGCTTCGGGAACCATGCTATTCTTGGATGCCATAATTCTATTCTCCTATTTTATAAAAAGCGTTTAATTTGAGAAGGTCTTCCCTTCTTCACTAAGCCGTCTTTTCACAAACGGCTGTTTTCTGCCGAGCAGCAAACCAAGAAAAGCGCCGCAGGCTTGCTGCCCGACCATCTTTTTTGCTCTGTTGCTCTGTGAATAGTATGAACAGAGCACAGATTTTTATAAACGGTATTTTTTTCCTGTTTTGCAAAATGATAAACACAGAACATATACCCATCTGCTTGGCAAAGAAAACGTTGGTATATGAAAAAATTGTAACTTTTTTGTTTTCGGCAAAAACAAACTTGACATTTTTCGGCCAAAATGATAGAATGAAAATGTATTTTGGTTAAAAACGGGGGAGAGAAAAGATGATATCCGGCAAAAAAAGTGTGGCATTGATGGTGGCAACGCTGATAACAGTGCTTGTGTTTATATCCTTACCCGTTTCTTCCGGCGCATATGATTCCGACTATTCATTCCCCGGTGCATATGCTTCCTATCAATACTATACCAATTTGTTGGGCATAACATTGACCGGGGACATGCGCACCGATATTGTTGCCATCGCCAAGAGTCAGATCGGATACAAAGAAGGCAACAACAAAAGCGGCATATCCGGTTTAACACAAGGAAGCGGCAACTATACCGTCTACCACGACTATATGCATTACACACTCGGTTCCGGCGGATGGTGCGGAATGTTCGTTTCGTGGTGCGCCGGCATGGCAGGAATTCCCGAGAATATCATCTACCCCAGCGTTTCCGCAAAACCCGGCTATGCCGACGGTTACGGTTTTCGTTTTTTTGGTACAAATCATGTCTCCGACGCTTCTTTTGTCGGCTTTTATGATACAGTCATCAAGGGCGGCAATTATGTTCCTCAGCCGGGCGACTTCGTCTTTTTCAGCAGCAGTTACTCAATAACCGATCCGGAAGGGCTGTCTTACAAGCACGTCGGTCTGGTAGAAAAAACGGAGCTGATCTATGATACCAACGGCGAACTGACTCAAATGAACGTTTACACAATTGAAGGAAATTCCTCTGACAGTGTCAGAAGCAGAGTAAACAAATTTCAAAAAAGCAGTACCGGCTATGTCTATTCCGGTACATATATCGGCGGTTTCGGCGTCCCGCCTTATACCACCCACACCGTCGGCAACTCCTCGTTTTACGACATAGGCGAATATACAGGTAGCAGTCTCAGTTTGAGTAAAGAAAGCAGCGGAGAGGCTGTACGCAAGCTTCAACACGCACTTTCCGTTTATGCTTATTTCGATCCTTCCGTCAGCGCGCCGAATATTACCGGCACGTTTGATGAAAAAACAGACACAGCAGTTCGCGCTTTTCAGAAGGCATGTGGGCTTTCTGTCGATGGCTCGGTCGGCATTGATACATGGGGTACGCTTCGCGAAAGTTTGGTGCGCCTTACTAAAACCGTTCAGGGTGATTTTATTTTGCAAAACGGAAGCGTTCTTTTGTACAAAGGGCGCGGAGGAAAGGTATCATTGCCGGATGGTTGTACCTCTGTTTCCTCCTACGCATTCTATAATTCTGCGGCGATCTCAACACTTAGTGTTCCCTCCTCTTATAAAACGATCTGCGCATCTGCCTTCTACTGCAGTGAAGGCATCGAACAAATTTACTATTACGGAAATAAAGAAAATTTTAACAGCATTTCTATCGGAAGCGACAACACCGCTTTTACC
Organism: uncultured Lachnospiraceae bacterium; assembly: GCA_964623895.1. Classification (GTDB taxonomy): domain Bacteria; phylum Bacillota; class Clostridia; order Oscillospirales; family CAG-272; genus UBA11512. The sequence goes on from CAZUWA010000032.1 coordinate 1,871, forward strand.
GATGCCGATCTTGAACTTGCCTCCTACCTGATCACCTTTAATACAGCAAAACAGTCATTTTCAAATTATTACCCGGCGAACAGTATGCCCACCCCGCCAACAGACATTCCGAGTTACAGTGATGAACAGTACCTATACTACTTCAACGGTTGGGACACGCCAATTTCTGCTGCAACAAAGGACACGGTGTATACCGCCAAATATCTGGCAATCTCCAAAGAACCGGTAACCTTCTCTTTGCAAGCGCCTGATATGATTGATGACCGTCACCTGTCCTATCAACTGGCTGTCATCTTTGGAGGACAGTCTTCATCCGTTTCCGCGTTTTCCCTTTGTTTAGATTATTCTGCGTATTCAGATATCATATCCCTCGATTTTTCCTCCGTTCCCGCTTACCTTGAGGCAACGGATCTAGGCGGTGGCAAAATCATGATCAAAAGCATTGAGGGCGTAGAATTATATGAAAATCAGATTCTCGCCTCCTTGATCTTTGAACTAAACATTCCGATGGAAACGACCGGACTGCACCCCACTCTTTCGCTCGGCGAAGAAGGGTATCTGCTTTACGGAGATCCCGCTGATCATTATGCCGTTCCCGCGGCTTTTGTCACTGAAAACGCATGGATCCCCGGACAAAACGGCTTGACTATTGCAACGGTCAGCGATCTGCTGAACTTGCTTGCCGCTGAAAATTCCGAAGTATACACCATTCACGATGTAACGCTTCTGCTGAATATCCTTGCCACCACAAAAAACAACACGCAATAAAAAACTGCAGGGACGTTAAAAGCCATTTTGACTTTTTAACGTCCCTGCGTTTTTTTAAAACAGTCGGATCCGCTTCTCCAACTCGACCGGATAAATTTTTAGTGCGAGCATCATCGCTTTACTGCCCGGAGAGAGCGAAAAGAGAAAAACAAGAGCCAAAAATGTACTCCATGTCATCAAACGCTTTTTGCGCTCAATGAGCAGGATCGTCTGCCGAGATACACCCAGATACTCTGCTAGCATTTCCTGCGTCCAACCTGCTCTTGAACGCAAAGCAGGCAAAGACTCCCCCATCAGTCTGATCAATTCTTGTTTGCGTTGTTCTGTCATTATAATGTTTTCCATAATACTTTACCTATCGCTCACTTAACAGTTTGATTTTTTCGTAGTAATACTGCATAATATCCCTGCGTGTTACAATGCCGACAAACGATTCGGCGTCATCAACTACAGAAACAAAATTTTGATCCATAACCTTCAAAAGCAGATCATCCATCCCGGCTGTAATAGGAACCGGCTCTTTTTGATGCATGATCTCTTTAATGCGCACCTTCTCTTCGCATCGGGGATCGGCATTGTTGTAAATACTCCAAAGAAAATCGCCTTCTCTGACTGCGCCGACATATTTGCCATCCCGTGTGATCACGGGAACAGCAGAATAGCCGTGATACTTCATCTTTTCAAGTGCCTGACGGATGGTATTGTCCTCATAAACATACGCTACCGCGCTTTTCGGCTTGATGAAAAAAGCAATATTCATCTAACAACTCCTTTCGGAGAACCGATCGTATTTATTTTAAGATATAGCCGTCTTCCTTCATAACAAAGCAACCTTCAAACAGAGCTTTGCACAACTCAATCATAGCGGCAGTATCCTTAACACCTGCACTCTCGTACGCAGAATGCATTGCAAGTTGTGGCAGTCCTACATCGGCGGAAGCAACGGAGACGCGCGTAGTAGCTATATTGCCGAGCGTCGATCCGCCTGCCATATCAGATCGGTTTGTGTAGATCTGCAGAGGAATATCATTCTTCTTACAGAGATACTTAACATACGCCCCGGAAACACCGTCGGTGGTGTATTTCTGTCCGGCATTGAATTTCATCGCCACACCGCCGTTCAACACCACATTGTTTTCCGGATCTGCATATTCCGGATGGTTGGGATGCACTGCGTGCGCATTGTCGCAAGAGAGTAAAAAAGAAGATGCCAACGCCTTCATATACTCCTCCTCGCTTTCGGAAATGCGATGCAGAACATCGAAGAGGAAAGTGGATGCGGCACCCTGTCTAGTGGATGAACCAACCTCTTCATTGTCAAATACCGCGCAAACCGGCAATGATGCGCCCTCTTCCGCATCAAGGAAACCCTTGAAAGTTGCGAAAGCGCACTGCAGATCATCTAACGCTCTCGAGGAAATATACTGCTCATCCATTCCCCAGATACAACCCTTCTGTCTTGCATAAACAAACAGATCTGTTCCGAGGATCTCGTCCTCTTCCACATGCAATTCCTTTGCAATAAGCGCTGTCAAACCGCCTTTACAGGTCTTATCCCCAAACACCGGAACGGTGTCAACAGCAGGATTGTACTTCATGCCGTCGTTTGCCGCGCGGTTCATGTGGATCGCAACGGAGGGGATCATCAACAGATCTCTATCAATATTCAGAAACTTCGTTTCAATGCCTTGTTCGGTCGCGATCACTACCCGTCCCGCAATCGACAGTGGGCGATCCAACCACGTCGAACAGATCATCCCACCGTATTTTTCGGTGTTCAACCTGACAAAATTGCCTACCAACTCCCCTTTGTCCTTAATCTTAAAGCAAGGGAAATCGCTGTGTGCAGCGCTGATGGAGAAACCGGAAAATTTCTTTTTATAGCGGAATGCAATTATTGAACTGCCATTTCGGGTCACAAAATAGCCCTTTTCCTCCTCCAAATTCCAACTGTCGCCTTCGTAAAGTCTTGTGTAGCCCACCGATGTCAGCATTTCGGAAAGCGTATTTACCGCATGAAACGCACTGGGACTGCGATCGATAAAATCAAACAGTTCCTTTGATAATCTCTGATGATCAAATTCCCTCATACATATTACTCCTTATCGGATATCTACTTTTTTGATATCTGCTCCGCAAGCCCGAAGCTTGCCTTCCAAATCGTCATAACCGCGCTCGATCAGCGCAATGTTCTCGATCTCCGTGCGCCCTGTTGCCGCCAGTCCCGCAATGACCATCGCAGCCCCCGCGCGCAGATCCACAGCCCTTACGACTGCTCCGTGAAGCGGTGCACCGCCCTGAATAATCGCCGTTTTGCCATCAACCTTGATATGTGCGCCCATACGTAATAATTCTTCCACGTAGCGGAATCGGTTATCAAACACACCTTCGTTTAGATTCGATACCCCATTCGCCACGCACATCAATACTGCCATTTGCGGTTGCATGTCGGTCGGAAAGCCGGGATAAGGCATCGTTTTGACATTAACTCTGGAAAGCGACTTTTGGGGATCTCTTTTCACGATCACATAGTCATCGCCTTCTTCAATATCCACGCCCATTTCGCACAGCTTGGCAGTGATCGACTCAAGGTGTCTGGGAATAACATTGGTCACCTTCAATTCTCCCCCCGTTGCCGCCGCGGCGATCATATAGGTACCCGCCTCGATCATATCGGGAATGATCGCATATGTACAGCCGTGAAGGGAACCGACCCCTTTTACTTTAATAGTATCCGTACCTGCACCGGTAATCTGCGCACCACAGGTATTGAGGAAATTCGCCAGATCCACGATATGCGGCTCCCTTGCGGCATTCTCGATAACCGTTGTACCGAGCGCACAGGTGGCGGCAAGCATAACGTTCATTGTTGCGCCTACAGAAACAAAATCAAAAAAGATATTTGCGCCATGCAATCCGTTCGGCGCGGAGATCTCAACGTAGTTGCCGTCCATTTTTACATTACATCCGAGCGCTTCAAAGCCCTTGATGTGCTGATCGATCGGACGAGCTCCGAAGTCACATCCGCCGGGACAACCAACATACGCCTTGCCGTATCTGCCGGTCTCCGCACCGAGCAGATAGTAAGAAGCGCGCATTTTGCGCACCAACTCAAGAGAAGAGCAACCACCGCGCACCCCCCTGGTGTCGATGATCACGGTATTGCCCTGTTGCTCCACTAACGCACCCATATCCTTTAAAAGATCAAGAGAAGTCTTAACATCATCAATATCAGGCAGGTTTTCAAGGACACACCGATCATTGACCAAAACACACCCAAATAGGATCGGGAGCGCTGCATTTTTCATACCGCCGGTTTCAATTTCTCCGACAAGTTTATTGCCACCGTTGATCACAATTTTTTCCATCTATTAAAACCGATCCGCACACGCGGGTCCTTTCAGCAAATTCTAAGATACATCATTATTCTATCATACTTTTTCAAATAATGAAAGGGCTTTTTACATTTTTTTATAAAATTCTATACCCTCACAGTATATGCCCGATTTTTTAAAATGTTCCGCTCAAAACAATCCATCAAAAAGGGTAAACGGATAGGCATTCGGCTTCGTGCTACAGTCAAACTGACCTTCAAGCCGCAAGTGGCAAGAAAAAAGTGCCGGTCTGTTACCGCCATCCCCACTTCCGTACCTGCCATCACCATACAAAGGAAGTTTTCTGCTCGCAAACTGCACGCGGATCTGATGCGTCCTGCCGGTGTGTAGTTTGATGTGCACCAGTGAAAGCGCTTCTCCCTTATCTCCCGTTGCCGTACCGAGCAAACGATAATCCAAACGTGCATCGCGCACCCCTTTGCGCTCTCCGGATGCAATATAGCTTTTTCCCGTACGGGCATCCCTGAAAAGAAGATCTTCAAAATAGCCTTCTTCCGCCTCCGGCACGCCGTGTAATACAGCCAAATATTCTTTTACGATCTGCCGCCCCGAAACGGCAGCGGATAGTGCTCCGGCGGTTTTGGAGTCTTTTGCTAAAACCATCACTCCGCCGACATCGCGGTCTAAACGATGGACGGTAAATATTTTCGGATCTTTCATTCCTTTTTCAAGATAATACTGTTTCAAAAGACGGGGAACACTTTGTTTATTACCGTCTTCCTCCGAGAGCACGCCAACCGGCTTAACGACTACAATGAGATGCTTGTTTTCATATAAGATCTTCAAAACTCTTTTCCTTTTCTGTTTGACAAATTTGCGAATGTATGGTATGATAACATTACTATACTACAGGAGTTATCTATGGCAAGAATTCAGTTTAAAGGCGGCGCGTTACTTGCACCGGTGCCCCCGGCGCTCATCACCTGCGGAACGCTTGAAACACCCAACATCATGACCGCAGCTTGGACGGGGATCATCAATACCAAACCGCCCAAAACATATGTCTCCATTCGTCCGGAGCGCTACAGTTACGGCATTATCAAAGAAACCGGCGAATGTGTTATCAATCTCACCACGGCAAGCCTTGTGCGCACCGCAGATTTTTGCGGAGTACGATCCGGAAGAGACCTCAACAAATTCGAAAAATGCGGCATTCATCCGCTCGCCTCCACTGCCGTCACCGCGCCAAGTCTCGCAGAAAGCCCATTGTCGCTCGAATGCAAAGTGTTTGACATCATCAGTCTCGGCAGTCACGATATGTTTTTGTTTGATGTGATAGCAGTTACCGCTGAAGAAAGCCTAATCGATGATACCGGCAGACTTTGCCTTGAAAAATGCGGGCTTGCCGCCTATGCACACGGTGATTACTTTGCCCTCGGTAAAAAGATCGGCGACTTTGGCTTCTCGGTGCGGAAGAAAAAAAAGCGGAAATAATATAAAAACTCTCCTTGACGCAACGAACGATCGTTGCGCTTTTTTATGTCAAATCGCTCCCTTCTGCATAAAATATTAAAAAACGAGGGAGAAAAACTATGTTTGAGTACAAAAAACTGCCGCAGACCGAAACAACATTCGCCTGCATCAATTCGGGAAAGGGATTTATAAACTATTTTGAAGAGATCTTCGCCAAAGTCAATAAACGATATATCATCAAGGGCGGTCCGGGGACGGGAAAATCCTCACTCATGCGTGCTCTTGCCGTTGAAGGGGAGCGACGTGGCATCGGGATTTTGCCAATCCTCTGTTCTTCCGATCCGACATCACTTGACGGACTGCTTTTTCCCTCCCTTGGCATCGCCGTCGCAGACGGAACGGCACCACATGGTATGGAGGTAAATTTGCCGGGCGCGGGAGAACAACTCGTCGATCTCGGCGTTTTTTGGGACGAAAGCAATCTTTCTTCGAAAAAAGAGGAGATCGCCGCACTGGTAACCGATAAGGCAAGCGGCTATGATCGCACTTTTAATTTTTTTGCCGCCGCAAACGCGATCGAATCAGCGATGCACAACCGATTGTCAAAATATATCGATCGTCAAAAGGCAGAACGCATTGCCGCACGCACTGTCGAGCGCGTGCTCCCTCTCGTTCCGAGCGGAAAAACACATCATTTTCCGCAAAAAGCACTTTCTATGGCAGGCGCAGTAGAACTATCCTGCATGGAGCGCAAAGCAAAAAAGGTCTTTTCCGTTGAACCATTCTACGGCGCGGAACGTATTTTTATGGAAATGCTTGCCGAAAAAACAACACACCTCTCACGCGTTCTCTCTCCCGATCCCATCACTCTTTCGCCCGACAGCATCTTCTTCCCTGCCACAGAAGTGCTCTTTCGCATTTCAAAAGATCAAGGAGAAAAATGCGAGCGGACTTTTTCGGTCTCGCGCTTTACGGCTCTTCCGAAAAGCGAACGCAGCGTCATTCGAAACTACCGCAAAGCATCGGCAGATGCAGTAAAATGTGGACTTGGAGAAATGTCTGCTCTTTCCGAAAAGCATTTCGCGCTAGAACGCATCTACGGAGAAGCTATGGATTTTTCAGGTATAGAAAATATTAAAAAGCAATTGATCGCTAAAATTTTCGGCTGATCTTCTACCTTACTCCGTTTTGAAACCGTCTACACCGCCCTTTTGCATGGCGGTAAAAATACGATGCTTCAGACCTTTTTGTTCCCTGTCCATCTCATCAAGCATTTTTTTGAATTTTTCGCGATCGGTATGTTTATCCTCCGGGCAAGTAGAAGAAACAATCGGAAGATGATTAGTATTTACAAAATAACGAATGTCCCCCTCATCTGCGTAGATCATCGGGCGGATCATGTAAAGCTGCTTGATCGAAAGGTAGGTCACCGGAGAAAAACACCCGATACGCCCTTCATTAAAAAGATTCATCATAAAAGTAGTGACCACGTCATCAAAATGATGTCCGAGCGCCAACTTATTACAACCAAGACTTTTAGCCGTATCATGCAAAAGTCCCCTGCGCATGCGTGCGCAAAGTGAGCAGGGATTTGACTCCTTGCGCACATCAAAAACGATCTTGGCAATATCCGAATCGACAATGGTATAAGGAACGCCCGTTTCTCTGCACAAGTCTGCAATGGAGGTAAAATTCATGCCTTCAAAACCGGTGTTGACTGTGATGGCACAGAGTTCGAAGTGCTTGGGATAAAAACGTTGCAATTCTTTCAAGGTTACAAGAAGAGCGGTGCTGTCCTTTCCACCGGAAACACCAACAGCAATCTTATCTCCTTCTTGTATCATATCATACAGTTCGATCGCTCTTCTGGCACAGGAAAGCAACCGACGGGTATTCTGAAATTCCATAACTGATTTGTCCTTTTTCTGTTCATCTGTATTATTATAGTGCATCGCGCACGAAAAATCAAGACTGAAGAGGTATTTATGATCAAAATTTTCATTGACCAAGGCCACAACTATCGCGGCGTCAATGCCGGAGCTGAAGGAAACGGTCTGTATGAACAGGATGTCACCTACGCAGTCGGTGTACAACTCTCGGAATTATTAAAAGCAACCGGGCAATATGAAGTACGGCTTTCGCGAAACAGTCCGACAGAGATCCTCGGCACAAACAATGCATCCTCGCTGTCCGCGCGTACAAGAGCGGCAAACGAATGGGGCGCAGAATGGTTTATCAGCATTCACTGCAATTCCTCTTATATCACCGCCGCTACCGGCTCGGAAGGCTATGTATACCGTCTCGGTAACGCTGCCACCCCCTTGGCAGAAGAGATTGTCGCCGGAATTGCAGAGCAAACCGGTTTTCCCTCCCGCGGTGTTTTTGCGCGCCCTTCTCTGTATGTTCTGCGCACAACAGACATGCCGGCATGTCTCATTGAGATCGGGTTCATCTCCAATCCCGCAGAGGCATACTTAATGGAAACCGATCCAAGCTCTTATGCAAAGGGAATGTTCAGAGGTATCGAACGCTTTTTTGGATTTATGACATAAAAAACACGGGTGAACAGCGGCAAAAATGTCACCGTTCACCCACAAAAATATTTTTTAAGCAAATCCGGCTTTTTTTCAAAAAAGTACTTGCTTTTTTCTTTCAGATGTGATAGAATGTACAACGAGCTTAGGAACAATATACGCCGGAATGATGGAATTGGCAGACGTGCTGGACTCAAAATCCAGTGGTGGCGACACCATGCGGGTTCGACCCCCGCTTCCGGCACCATAAAATGACAGGATGTGTAGTATCCTGTCATTTTATTTTGTCGTAAAGATCCCCCCCAATGCTTGTGCATTGGGGGGATTTACTGTCGAGCGAAAGCCGATCCATGTCAAATGGGTAAGTTTCGCTTTGTATTATTCGTTTTCATTTTCTTGCATCCAAATATCCATGCAAGCATTAAACAAACAAAAATGCCGATGAGAAACGGTATGGCGAGCAAGAAAGCCACACTTGCCGGAGCACTGGTACCGCAATGCGCGATCGCGCAAAGCATTTGACTGTAGTTATAGGCAACCACCGCGCACATCACATCCGACAGCAAGACCGCAAGAACCGCAAAAAGAACAGACAGTTTTTTCATATTTTTGTACCTCCTATTTTCTTTTATTGCCCTTCCACAGCAAGATCGCTCCTACCGCAATCAAAACAACACAGAAGATCAAAAGAAGCGCATTTCCGTCGATCTTGATCATAGAAGACTCCCCGATCTGTCCGGATGTCACAGGATGAAATATCATGAGAATACCGCAGACGAGCATCGTAATGACGCCGCCGATCACCGCAATCAATCCGAGTAAAAAAGCCGCACGATCGAAATCCTCTTTTGGAAGCGCTTCCTGCTTTTCTTTCGGTTCTTCAGCATCTTCCTTCATCAAATAGTCGAGCGAAACACCAAAAAAATCGCTGAGCGCAATCATTTTCTCGCTTTCCGGCATAGATACCCCCGATTCCCATTTTGAGATCGCTTGTCGTGATACATTCAGTTTTTCTGCAAGTTGTTCCTGTGAAAGACCGCTTTTTTTACGCAATTTGTAGATCTTTTCGGATAATGTCATACGACCTCCTTTCGGAAATAGGATACCTCTTTTTTCTGTAAAATACTATACATCTAACATTGAAATTCCGCAACCGAAGGTTGCGATTTGCAAAAAAGGAGACGCTCCGATCCTTTTTAAAAAAATAGACTTGGTGTTATTCCGTCTTCATCTCCTCCACTGTCTTGCCATCTGTAACCAAAATGCGCCGTTCGGCATCGGCAAGCAGAGCGTTCGCGTGCTTTAAAAGCGTCGTTCCCTCTTCGTAAAGTGAGAGCATTTCATCCAGTGGCGCATCCCCTTTTTCCAGTTTTCCAACGATCTCGGCAAGCCGTGCGCTTGCTTCTTCAAAAGTGAGTTGCTCTTTTTTCTTAGGCATAATAATCTCCATTCTGCCGCCTAAAGATGCGGCACAGATATAGATCGCAAATTTTGTATTTATTTTTTTGATCTTTCCTTAACTGTTTTCATTTGATCTAACCTCTTCCACCCGTGCGGTGGCTTCGCCGTCCACCAGTTTCAACGTGAGTTTTTGATCGGGTTTCAAAACGCCTATCGTTTTAACGACTCTTCCCTCTCCATCAAACAAAGCGCTATACCCGCGACTAAGGATTGCCATTGGGTTAAGAGCAGTCATTTTTCCCGCCATGGCTGCAAGAATAGCGCGCTTGCGCTCCGCTGTGCGCTCGCTTGCCGGTTGCAGACGCAAAGAAAGTGCCTCAAAACTCTCTTGTTTACTTTCAAGCTGTCGCTTTGCCGCTATTTGCAAACGTTCTTCGATATTGTCAAGAATTTGCATTCGAATATGAACGGATGCCGTTTTGTCGGTCATGACCTGACTATCCGCAAACCGTTTTAAATTCTTCCTGTGTTCTTCAAGGGCATTCAGAACACATCCCCTCATCCGCGCTTCCACTAAATCCAACCCTTCCATCAGTTTGTATCTGTCCGGCACAGCAAGTTCTGCCGCCGCAGAGGGAGTAGGCGCACGCCTGTCAGCAACAAAATCACAGATCGTGAAGTCAGTTTCATGCCCAACGGCAGAGATGATTGGTGTTTTTGCCGCAAAAATCGCTCTTGCCAGCCGCTCGTCGTTGAAGCAGAAAAGATCTTCCATCGATCCGCCTCCCCGCCCAATGATAATGACATCACACACACCCATTGCATCCAGCGTTTGCAGCGCTATCGTCAATTGCCTTGCCGCATCCATTCCCTGCACTGCCGAGGGACAAAGAAGGATCTCCGCCTGTGGAAAGCGTCGCCCGGTAACATTGAGAATGTCACGAAACACCGCGCCATCCTTGCTGGTCACTACCCCAATCCGTCCGGGAAAACGTGGGAGCGGCTTTTTATATTCCTCGCGGAACAACCCTTCCGCCTCTAATTTTCTCTTCAAAGCTTCAAAAGCTTCCCATAAGTTTCCCTTGCCGTCCTCTTCCATACTGCGCACCATGAACTGATAGCGCCCATCCCGTTCGTAAACAGTCGGAGCACCCTTCACGCGCACTTTGGTGCCATCTTGTGGCTGAAAACGAAGCCCTACGGCATTTCCGGCAAACATCACGCAAGAAAGCGCAGACGCACTGTCTTTGAGAGTAAAATACAGATGACCGGAACCGTATCGTTTAAACCCGGAGATCTCCCCGATGACCGTCAAACCCGAAAGAAGCGGTTCGCCGTCTATGATGGCTTTGACAACGCTGTTTAATTGTGAAACAGTTAGGATACGTTCATTTGGATAGGGCATTTTTCATCCTTTCTGCCGCAAGTAAGGCAATTCCGCAGGCATTGTCCGCCGAAAAAGCAGGTGCTGCGAAATGGCAGTCAAATTTCTTTTTGAGGTCTCTCTGAATGATTCCGCAACTCATCACTCCACCTGCATATACGATCGGAAGCGTACCGTATTCCCGCAAAGCATTTTCGCTCAATTTTTCAACGGTCTTTCTGACGAATTCAATGGTATATGCGGCGATCTCTTCTTTGTGTACACCCTCTTCAAACATTTTTTTCGTTTGATTTTCAAGTCCGGAAATGTGGCATAAAAGCCCCTGCACACATATTTTTGCATTTTTTGGACAAATTCCATCTGCCAATTTTTCCAATTCTGCGCCGCAAGGAAAGGGAATGCCGAGCATAACTCCCGTGCGGTCGATCGCCTGCCCTGCCGTAAGATCCTCCGTTCCACCGATCTTTTTAATCATATTTCCTTCCACTAAAAGAAGTTCTGTTGTTCCGCCGGACACGTGAAAAGCAAGAAAGCGCTCATCCTTTAAATTAAGAGCGCCTGATGAATAGAGTGCCGCGCGAATATGTCCCGCCTGATGGGAAAGAGGATACGCAGGCACACCTCTGCTTGCGGCAAGACTGCGCGCCAGCAGTTCGCCCGCCAAAAAGCACGGCATATATGAGCCTTCTACATCCCTCGGCTTTGCCGAATAGCCGATGGCGGAAATTTCAGGCAGTTCCCCCAGTTCTTCCATCAAGATCGGCAGATTTTTTACATGGCAAAACAGGGCATCACTTTGTCTGATGCCCCGCATATTTTCCGCAACATATACACTTTTTTTAAGATTTTTGACGACCTCTCCGTCTGCCACCAACGCAAGCGAGGTGGTATAATTGCTGGTGTCAATTCCAAGATAAAGTGACATTCAGTTTTTCAATCCTTCCTTTTCCGCTACCGCGTTGAGGATGCCGTTGACAAATGAAGGCGCTTTTTCATCGCTGTACTTTTTGCACAACTCTACTGCCTCATTGATCGATACGCTGTACGGGATATCCTCCCGATACTTTAGTTCATAAATGGCAAGACGAAGGATCGCGACTGAAACGCGCGGAATACGCTTGACTTTCCAACCGTTTCCGTATTTTTCGATGAGCGCATCTATCTTTTCCTTTTCCGCCGTCACGCCGCTCACCGCATCCTCCACATAAGCATCATTTTCAAGAGCCTGCAAAGCAAGTTCTTGTTCATAAAATGTCAACGGATCCTCCTTTTGAAAGTCCAGTTCAAAAAGCAGGACGAACGCCAGTTCTCTCGCATCTCTTCTGTTCATTGCCATTGTCTTTCATCCTTTATAAAGAGCATTTGTTCCTAAGGGGATTGTAGCACAGTTTCACATGATTGTCAAGAGTTTTTGAAGGCAGAAAAAGAATGCAGAGCAACTTTTTGTCCATTCCTCTTGACAAACATCTCGCCATGCGCTAAAATAATGGCAAAAAAACACAAGTAAACGGGATCAGCGTGGCAATGCTTTTCTGCTTCATGCCCGAATTTTGCAAAGCAAAATTCATGATCGCGATTTCTGCGCCGCAAAGCGGCGGAATGGAGAATGTTATGGAAATCATTAAAACACTTTTCGGAAAATTAAAAGACGGCAAAGAAGTACAGTCTTACACCCTGAAAAATGACAACGGTATGCAAGTGACCATCCTTGACTTGGGCGGAATTCTTCAGTCGATGCTCGTGCCGGATGAAAACGGAAAAACCAAAGATGTCCTTTGTGGGTATGACAATCCGCAGACTTACCTCGACGCTGCCGGCTATCAAGGCGCCCTCATCGGCAGATATTGCAACCGTATCGGCGGCGCAAGATTTAATTTGGAAGGCAAAGAATACACACTATATGTGAACTCCGGCAAGGAAGACAGCTTGCACGGCGGAAAAGAGGGCTTTGACAAAAAATTCTGGACAGTCGAGCCGTTTGAAGAAACGGATAAAGTCGGTCTGGCACTCTCATACATTTCTCCGGACATGGAAGAGGGATACCCCGGAACACTGGCTGTCAAGGTCACCTACACCCTTAACAATCACAACGCTCTTTCCTTGCACTATGAGGCGACGACCGATAAAACAACTGTACTGAACCTCACCAACCATGCCTATTTTAACCTTTCCGGTTTTGAGGGAAATTCCGTCCTGTCTCACAAACTGTGGGTGGATGCCGATGAATACCTGCCGGTGGATGATGCGCAGATTCCCCTTCCCGAAGGCTTTGTGAATGCCCTAAATACCGATTTTGACTTTACTGCAGCACATCCGATCGCCGTTCCGATCGACCATTCCTTCAAACTGAACAATTATAACAACACATTAAAAAAGTGCGCGACTGTAGAAGCTGACGGCAGGACACTGACCGTTTATACCGATCTGCCCGTCTTACAGATCTACACCGCATGCGTGATGAACGGCAGACAACTTTTCAAAAAAGGTGTTCCGCAACGCCCGCTTCACGCCATCTGTCTTGAAACACAATTCGCCCCCGATTCTCCCAATCGTCCGGATTTCCCTTCTACTTCGCTGAAGCCGGGAGAAAAATATGACCACACCACGGTCTTCTCCTTCGAAAAGTAAAAACAAAAGTGTTCAAAAAGTCAAATTGGCTCTTTGGACACTTTTTATTTGTTTTCAATTCTTTGTGCAAAAAAATGTCATTATTGATCTTAGTATAGAACATCCGCCGCAAAATTTCATAGTCGGTTTTGAAATTCCCCATAATCCACATCAGTTTGGTAATGGTGGCCTCAAAGGACATATCGTATGCCTCAATCAAATTAAAATCCCGCTTGACTTTCTTGCCAATCTCATAAATGGTCATGTGGCTCCCTTCTTTGGCAATTTGCGTAATCATGATCACATATTTTCCTTTGTTCGACCATTTTTCATCTCGTTGTAAAAAGCATCCACTAAATTTTGCGGAATTCCGCCCACGCCAAAGCTTTCGATCACGATACAGTCGTAGTTCTCAAAGAGGTAAGATAAAATTTGTGGTTTGATGCCAGGAATCAATTTGAGCGTACAGATGCTTTCGCTCATCTCATGATAGAAACGAACCTTCAACCGGTGGCTCGCAAATATAACGCACTATCATGCCTTCCTGAATAACGGCGGTGAAAGGATAATTAAGGCTGGAAAAGGCATTGAAACTCTTGGTACGTTCCTTCCTCGCTCTCGTTCCGACAATCACTTTTCCGTCAAATACAATACTGACGTTCTGAGAAGCATCATCGGCAGCATAAATGAAACTATCCAACAGATTCGTCTTAGCATCCGTAACATCCACATCGATCGGCTTCTGTACACCGGTAATGACGATCGGCTTTGCTGAATTTTGAATCATATAGGAAAGGGCCGCCGCAGTATAAACAAGTGTGTCAGTACCGTGACAGATCACAAAACCGTCATAATGGTCATATTGCTCTTCGATCGCCACAACCATCTTTTTCCAGTGAGCGGGTGTCACATTGGCGCTGTCAATGTGACAGACTTGCAACAGATCTACGTCACAGATCTCTTTTACCGTGGGAATTTGGGAAAGTAATTCTTACCCTGTCAGTCTCGGAGCCAGCCCGTTTTTTGTCTGCTTGCTCGCAATCGTACCGCCGGTCGTGATCATCAAAATTTTTTCAAAATCCAGTCTCCTTTTTCCTGTTTGAGAAAAGAGTTACACACCGAAATGTCGAATTTTGCAAGCGGAAATGTGAAGAATTCTGAAAAAGCAAAATATGCCCCAAGGGATGTTATCTCCATAACAGAACGATTCAACTCTGTTAGTATCGAAAAATATCCATTTTTCATCCGCAAAATCAAACATAAAATTTTGCCGTTAAAAGCAAAAAATCCCTTGAAAAATCAAGGGATTTCAGGGCAATATTTTTTATCGCCCTTTGATGGTGCTCCATCGGAGATTCGAACTCCGGACACCTTGATTAAAAGTCAAGTGCT
>CAZUWA010000033.1:0-15315 GCA_964623895.1 uncultured Lachnospiraceae bacterium
TGAATAATTGTACCACGGTGGTATCTATGGAGGTATCACCGTGGTCTTTTTATATGACAAAGAATCTGTTGCAGACTGTCTTACACGTTTGAAAGATTACGCGCTCGATTCTTACCCCGTAGTGGACGAAAACAAAATCCTTCTCGGTGTTATTACTGCCGATAACGTTATCGAAGCGGTAGATGAGGAACTCGGAGAGGACTATGCAATGCTTGCCGGTTTGAGCGAAGAGGACGAGACAGAGTCCTCTGTAATCAGTTCGGTGAAAAAGCGAATTCCTTGGCTTGTGGTTTTACTGGTTCTCAGTTTGGCGCAAGCATTTCTGATGACAAGTTTTGAAGCGGTGGTTGCAACACTTCCCGTGATTGTATTCTTTCAAACATTGGTTCTTGGTATGAGCGGCAACACCGGCACGCAGTCTCTTGCTGTCACCATTCGGATGCTTTCAGACGAACCGGATGGCAAAATGATGCTGAAAACCATCTTCAAGGAACTGAAAGTCGGCTTTTTGAACGGTTCTGTACTGGCATTTCTTGCAGGACTATTTGTATACGGATTTCTCTATTTTACAGATCAAGGCGTCAGCACCGAACTCTTTACGGTTACCGAAGCGTTGAAGGGCGCCGGTATTGTTGGGATTGCCCTGCTTTGCGCAATGACGCTCAGTTCATTTGTCGGTGCATTTGTCCCGATCATTTTTAAAAAAATGAAGATCGATCCGGCGGTGGCATCCGGTCCTTTTATCACTACCGTCAATGACTTGACGGCAATGATTATCTACTATGGACTTGCGGCGTTTTTGTTTTCGATCGTCATATAAAAAGACAGGACACTTTCTCCTGTCTTTTTTGGTATGGTTGGCATATCAATGCACTGTGGTGAAAGTCCACTGAGACGTAATTACCGATGAACAGAGATTCGGTACAAAGGTGTAATATGTGAATAAATTGGCATGAATCAACGATATCATTGGGATGAACACTACCAATCTGTAGTTACAAAATCTTTTGTTCATTCTGTTCTAATTGATTTCATTTCATGAAATAGTTGTAGATGTGCTTGTATGCCGCCTCGGTGGTCGGATCATTGAGTCCTGCGGAGGTAACCGTTTCGATAAAACGTGCATTTTCCGTTACGATGGCAAGCGCCCTATACATACTCTTTGCGGTATCAAAGCCTTCCTCACGCGCAACGACGAACAATTCGACCGCAGGAATCAAAGAAACAGCATAACTATAATAGTACATTGAGTTGGATACGATCGCATAATGCCAATAATCTTCCGGATCAATGGTAAGATTTGCACACAGCATATCATAAGCACCAAGTTCCTCTGCCTTCTTTTTGAAAATGGTGTCATAGTCTTCCGCGGACAATTCCGGATGTGTGTATACATATTGTTCAAAAGCATCACAGCAGGTGGAAAGAACAATGGTAAAGATTTGATCATAGAAATAGTAATAACTCAAATATTTAAACTGTGTTTTGGTATAGTTATCCGATGAATAGGCGAGATACAGCCATTCGTTGCCTTGTGAGTGTACTTCGCAAAGATCGAGTGAGGAGATATCTGTACCGGATAGTAAAAATGCATTGTAGTGTCCTTGTTCGTGAAGATAAGTGCTTAGCGACTGATATCCGGGTCCGAAATAGCATCGTGGGCTATTCTGAATATTCAGATGGATGGTATATGCACCGGGCAAAGCATTTTCATTGTCACTGATAATGCAGTTCTTATCGAAGTCAAGCAGAGCATTGCTGTATTCTTCTCCCAGTTCCGCATAATATGGGGTCAGTTTGTTTTTCATATATGAGAGGGTAATATCTGTATAACTTAAAGTCTCCATGTCAGCAGTGACCTGAGCAATTCCGAGATATTTTTGCATTTTCTTGAGCAGATGATCGGCAAGCGGTAGGATGTATTCGGTCATATACCGATAACTCTCTGCTGCATCTGCGGCGCTGTAATCTCTTTCGTAGACTTCACTGTAGGCATAATTAACATAATTGTCATAACCGTATTCCTTGGCAAGGGCATTGTTGGTTTCGACGATTTGTGCATAGAGATCTTTGCTTTTGTCAAGAAAATCGTCTGCGTCCTGATCAAGGGCATCGAATTCAGAGGTCAGCCGGTTACTTTGTTTTGACAATTCGATATAGTAATCTGTCATTTTGTCTGAAGAGTCGATTGCTTTCTTGATTTCCTCTTCAGACCAACCCTCATAAAAGATATCTTTGATATTGCTTTGATAGATCGGCTTATAGAGTTTGATGATCTGCGAAACATAGTCGGCGTAAAGATCGGTATATGCATTGTACCGATCTTTATTTTCAGTTATGGAAGTATCGGTAGAAAATTGCAGATAAGCGATGGATGCATAGTCAGAAAGTTCGTAAAGTTCTTTTTCGACTTCCTCAAACAGATCCATGAAGGCATCGGCATCAACATTGTCGTCTTCAAGCATTGCCATCAATGTATCACAGTTCTCATCAATCTTCCATTCGTGATCTTCTGATGGTAAAGACGGTAGCGATACATCCGATTTTTCATTCGGCGAAGAATTGTCTGCCGTGTTGTCAGTGGTCGTAGTCATATTGAAGTCGAAAATGAAACTGCAAGATACGGCAGAAAACAGGATCGACAGTGTAAGCAAAACAGCAAACAGAATTTTAAAGACTTTCATTTTTTACTCCTACCCATGAAATATTTATAGATCGTATTATAGATTTCTTCCGATAGCGGAGAGGACAGTCCGGCAGTATTGAGCGCTTCTCCAAAACTGTCGTCGGGGTTGCAGTAAAGGAGTGCGGTGTACTTTTCTGCGGCAAGTTCAAAGTCTGCGGTCATCGCGGTGACATATAATTCAATCGCGGGAATCTGTGAGGTGGCATAACTGATATAGTAAAGTGAATTTGCGACGATCGCACGATGCCAATAGCTATTGAGTCCGCTACCAAGCAGTCGGTATAAGAATTGATAACTGCCGATTTCCTTTGATACGTTGATAAAAGCATCGTCGTAATCGTTTGCGGTGAGAGTCGGATTTTCATACACATACTGCTCATAGGCATCGCAGGTCAATGATATTGTAAAGGTGACGATTTGACTTAGAAGCATATAACTTACCGCACCCTCCGCAAGGGTGTTGTTGTCTTGTGCGAGATATGCCATATACAGCCATTCATTGCCTTGCGAATGTACCTCGCAGAGGTCGACTGAGGAGACAGGAGCATTTGCTGCATTAAAAGCATTGTAATGCCCTTGCTCATGTACATAGGTAGCCAAATATCCGTTGTCCGGACCGAAATAGCAGATAGGATGACTGTAATAGTTCAGATAAGTGGTAAATGCAACCGGTGCGGAAAGATCGGAATAGGTGTAATAGGTATTCTTTACCCAATCCTTTGAAAGAATTTCTTTACCCGCACCAAGGGTATAGTAATATCCGCTCAGTAGATCATAGACCTTTTGCGGTTCTGAATAATATTTACCCATACCGATCGTCTCATACTTTTCGTAAGAGGCTTTTTCGGCAATTTTTTCAGCAACGGGGATGAGGTATTCACGCATATATTTCTGCAAAGCCGCCGTATCATTCGGTGAATAGTCGCGCATATAAATATTTTCATACGCAAAGGTCGGATAATCCGTATATCCTGCGCATTCTGCGATTTCTCTGTTTTTTGCAACGATCTTCTCGTACAGAACGGCAGTTTTTTGATTAAAGTCGGAATCGGATTCATTCAATGCCGTATATTCGGTTATAAGAACGTTTCGTTCTGTTGACAGTTTTAAAAATTCGTCGGTATAGAGATCTGCAGTTTTCAAGAATGCATCGATCTGGTCATCTGTCCATGCGGCAAAGAACAGGGAAGAAAGGGAGCTTTCATACAGTGCTTTGTAGAGTTTTGTCATGCGTGCAGAACAAGTGACATAATATTCATTTATTTCGTTATATTTTGCCGCGGGTATCGGGTCTGCTGTATCAAGAGACATCTCAACATAGCAAAGGCTCGCCTGATCTCCGATATAGTAAAGATACTTTGCAAGTTCTGTAAATACGGAGGCGAGAGTACTAAAACGAAGGAAATTACCGGACGAGGCGATCTCCTCACATTTTGAAAAAAGTTTTTCGATATGCCCCTTTATTTCATCGTTAAATACGATATCAAAGCTTTCATCATCGTTAAGCAGGGGTGCATTGCTGTTGATGTCAGCAAGAAATTTATAATCCGAACCGATCTTTCCGAGAGCCGAACAGGAACTGAGCGAGATTAGCATCAGGAGAGCAAGTAACAATGCAATAATTCTTTTCATGGGCAAACCGTCCTTTCTGTGTGGTTATTATACACCTTATTAGTACAAAGGTCAATAATATTTTTCTAAAGTTTTCATTCGGTACTTGAAAAAGCGGTGAATATCTGTTAAAATAATTGTGAACACCGAAAAGGGGGAGATATGATGAAAACGATCTTATTTCAGGGTGATTCGATTACCGATGCGGACAGAAACAGAAATGATATACACGGATACGGTACGGGCTATCCGCTTTTGATAGCGGCAGAACTCGGAAGGAAATGTCCGGGAGAATATACATTCATCAATAAAGGGATTAGTGGGAACAGAATTGTCGATTTGTACGCGCGTATCAAAGCGGATATCATCAATCTTGCACCGGACTATATGAGTATTTTGATCGGTGTCAACGACGTTTGGCATGATCTGGACGGAAACGGTGTAGCTGACCGAAAATTCGAAAAGATCTATACGATGCTAATCGAAGAGGTTAAGGAAGTATTGCCGAATATTGAGATCGTGATATTAGAGCCGTTCGTACTGCACGGACGCTACACGAATGAGCGATATGATGATTTCTTCCGACCGGAGGTTGCTTTACGCGCCGCTTCTTCTAAGCGTGTGGCAGAGAAATTCAGTTTGAACTTCGTTCCCCTTCAGAGCATTTTTGATGCACTCTATCTGACACAACCGGAAGGGTATTGGTTAAAAGACGGTGTGCATCCGACTGCCGCAGGGCATGCTGTTATTGCAAAGGAACTGCTTAAGACATTCATAAACTAAAACCACATAATTTTTCCTTCTGCCGCATATAACAAATATATATGCCGCGCAGGAGGAATTTATATAAGTGGAGCATGACGAGATCAAGGAACGTTGTATTTCAGCAGCAAAATACATCACTTCAAAGCAAGCCACCGTACGCCAGACGGCTATCGCTTTGGGGATCAGTAAATCAACCGTACATAAGGATATGACGGAACGGCTTGGGGATTATGATTTTACCTTGTATGAAGAAGTAAAAGAAATCCTTGAAAAAAATAAGGAGGAGCGACATTTGAGAGGCGGTGAAGCCACAAGAAGAAAATACTTGAAGAAAAAAGAAATGTCTTAGGAATCTTCTTTCCTAAGGCATTTTTTGTATATGTTCTCTTCTTAGGGGAAATACTGAGTAAAAAGGAGGAAAGTAACATGAAAAAGGAAAGTTATAAAGAATATGCCGAACGCAAGTCTGAAAAGTCACCGCTTTTTAAAGATATGGTGCTTGCATTCATTTGCGGCGGAGCGATCTGTGTCATCGGTGAGGGACTAAAGGAAATATATCTCGCCATTGGGATCAATGAAGAGGTGAGCGGCATGTTGGTCAGCATCACCTTGATGCTTTTGGCAGTGATTCTGACAACGATTGGCGTATTTGACAAGATGGCAAAGGTAGCGGGCGCGGGAACACTTGTGCCGATCACCGGCTTTGCGAACGCCATGTCTTCCGAGGCAATCGATGCACGTTCTGAGGGATGGGTATTGGGTGTCGGTGCAAAATTATTTTCCGTTGCAGGGCCGGTCATTTTCTACGGAACGCTCGCTTCGGTGATCTATGGAATCGTTTACTATATCTGTACAAATTTCGGAGGTTGAATATGGCATCCATTCTTACACTTCATACCCCGATATCAATCATTGCCGCAGCCGCAGTCGGGGGACGATCGGAAAAAGAAGGTCCGCTTGGGGAAAAATTTGACTATACAGATCTTTCCGACCGCTTTGGCAAGGATCATTGGGAACAATCGGAGGCAGAAAGTCAGAAAATTGCCTTAAATTTGGCGCTTTCCAAAGGAAAATTGGATGAAAGTTCACTTGAACTGCTTCTTGCGGGAGATCTCATCAATCAATGCACTTCTTCCTCCTACGGGTTGCTCGGGTTCGATATTCCCTATTTCGGGATTTATGGTGCATGCTCTACTTCAGCACTTGGATTGGGTGCAGCTTCGGTGCTCATCGATGGCGGACATTTCGAACGGATCGCCGTCGTTTCTTCTTCGCATTTTTGTTCAGCAGAACGACAGTTTAGGATGCCGATCGAATATGGCGGGCAACGTCCGCCGAGCGCACAGTGGACAGTAACGGGAGCAGGAGCGTTTATTTTAGACGGCAAGGCAAAAGCAGATGCTGTCATCAAAGAAGTGATGTTCGGTATCAGCGTCAATGGTGGAATCAATGATCCGAACAATATGGGTGCGGCAATGGCACCTGCTGCGTACAACACGCTCAAAAGGTATTTTGAAGAGAGCGGTAAGAAACCGGAAGATTTCGATCTGATCTTGACGGGAGACCTTGGCAATGAGGGAAAAAAACTGCTCCTTGAATTGTTGCAAAAAGATGGAATCGATATTTCAAAGCAACACGATGATTGCGGATTGCGCATTTACGACAGAAAAAAACAGGATGTGCATTCGGGTGGATCCGGCTGTGGCTGTGCAGCGACGGTACTTGCATGCGACGTTTTACCCGGTTTTGCCAACGGCCGCTATCAAGATATTTTGTTCATGGCTACCGGAGCGCTTCTTTCCGCAGATTCTATAAAACAGGGACTGTCCATTCCTGGTATTGCACATTTGATCCGCATTTCGAAAGGAGAATAAAAATGAATTATCTCTATGCATTTTTGATCGGCGGTGCGATCTGTGCGATCGCACAGATCTTTATAGATAAGACCAAGCTGACGCCAGCGCGCATTCTCGTAGGGTGTGTGGTCATCGGCGTGATCCTATCGGGTGTAGGACTGTATTCGCCTTTAAAAGAATTTGCAGGAGCGGGAGCGACCGTTCCGCTGACCGGATTTGGACATGCCTTGGCGGAAGGTGTTCGAAAAGCTGTGGATGAGAAAGGAGCGATCGGGATCTTTCTGGGCGGACTGACTGCAACCTCTTCCGGAATCTCTGCAATTATGTTTTTTTCCTTTATTGCCGCATTGATCACCAAAGGAAAACCCAAAACTTAATCAAAGAACAGTGCTCCCCTTTCTGCTTTCGAAAGTTCATTTTCGGAGACGGCTCTTCGACTTCTGCTGAAAACGGCATTTAGTTTTCTTTTTTAGAAAATTAACATCAAACGCTCCCTGCGGTATTCCGCAGGGAGCGTTTTTGAAAAATCAGTTATGGGAGCCGTTTTTTAAGAGATCATGTTTGATATTCCAAAGCTTTTTGGAGAGGTCAACATAGTAGTTATGTGGGTTGTCAAACCGCTTAACCTCATCCCAAAGCAGATCGATCTGCGCTATGCAGTGGGCACGGATCTCTTCAACGGAGGGAGATTGATATACACACCGTCCGTCCTTGAAGATCGGAACGAGCAATTCCTTAGCATAGAAATTGGTAAAGGTTTTTTCTTTCCATGTAAATTGCGGATCGAAAATAGTAAGAGGTTTGCTTGTATCGATGACCTCATCATAAACGCAAAGAAGATCTGCTTCCGCTTTACCGCTTTCCTTGTCGTAAAGGCGGTAGACTTTTTTAAAGTGTGGTGTTGTAATCTTTGCCGGATTTTCCGAGATCTTGATCTTTGGAATGACCTCACCGTCCCTTTCGATCGCACAAAGCTTGTAAACACCGCCGAATACAGGATCGGATTTTGAAGTGATCAGTCTTTCTCCAACGCCAAACGCATCGATCTGTGCCCCCTGACGTAGGATATCGCGAATGATATACTCATCAAGCGAGTTGGAAATGACGATCTTGCAGTGCGGCAAACCCTGTCTGTCTAACTCTGCTCGAACTTTTTTGGTAAGGTATGTGATATCTCCCGAATCAATACGTACGGCGCAGTGCTTGATTCCGTGCTTTTTGAACACTTTGATTGCATTCGGTAAGCCGGATTTCAGTACGTTGTAGGTATCGATCAACAATGTTGCATTATCGGGATATACCGAGCAGTAGGTGTCAAATGCTTCATATTCGCTGTCAAACATTTGAATCCAGGAATGAGCCATCGTACCGCCGGCAGGTACGCCGAATTCCCGTTCGGCAATGGCACAGGCGGTAGAGGAGCACCCGGCAATATAAGAGGCTCTTGCTCCATAGATCGCTCCTGATGCGCCCTGCGCTCTCCTTGAACCGAATTCCGACACCGGACGTCCCTCTGCTGCGCGGACGATACGATTTGATTTGGTGGCGATCAAAGACTGGTGATTCAAGGTCAGAAGAATAAATGTCTCCACGAACTGTGCCTCAATGGCAGGGGCACGGACAGTCAAAAGCGGTTCACCGGGGAAAATAGGTGTTCCTTCCGGAACGGCATAAATATCACCCGTAAATTTAAAAGTGCGCAGATAATCTAAAAAATCTTCCGAAAAACAATCCTTTTGACGAAGCATTTCAATATCGTCTTCGGTGAATTTCAGATTTTCAATATATTCGATGACCTGCTGAAGTCCTGCGGCAATGGCAAATCCGCCGCCGTCCGGCACGGAACGGAAGAACATGTCAAAATAGCAGATCTGGTCTTTTTTGTCCGAATCAAAATATCCGTTTCCCATAGTCAACTCATAAAAGTCGAAAAGCATGGTGTAGTTTTCTTTTAAGAACGATTTACCGGTCATTATAATAACCCAAGCCTCTAAGGCAACCCTTTCTTTTTGTCAGTGCTTATTTTACAACATTTTTTCTTCTTTGTAAACCCCTTTTTCTAAAAAACAAAACAATCGGTATAGATTTCATTTCATATGCTGAAAATAAAGATGGAAAGGAGATGATGATGTGAAAGAAAAGCGATATGAGATTATCCCTAAAAAGGATAGAGATGCCAAAAGACCGATGAACGCTCTTGCGTCTCCGGAAGAAAAAATAAACGGCGATATTCTTGAAAATGCCACCAAATACCACAGTCCCGCAGCGCGCTCGTCCCTTAGAAACGCGCAGGAACGTGCCTATTTGAACAGTCAAAAAGGCAAAAAATAAATCAATCGTCGTTCAATCGCAAGGACAGATATGCAAAGGGCGTTAAAAAGTTGTTTCGACTTTTTAACGCCCGCATTTTTTATTGATTTAAAGAATTTGCAAAACGAAGGAATGCTTCCTTGCCCTCTGCGGTCCTCTTGTAGACTCCCGCATCTTCCAAAACAGAGAGGAAGACACAGCCAACCTCATATTTGACGATCTCAAGAACATTCTCCGAGTCGATCTCAGGATATTTTTCAAGGATCATGTCGCACCAATCGGCATGATGACAGAGTTCTGCATCCTCGTGTGGGCTACACCCTTTTACAAGGTATTCGCATACTCCTTGCAATTCACGTTTGAGGCGTGCAGGTAGAACAGCCAGTCCCATGACCTCGATCAAACCGATGTTTTCCTTTTTGATATGGTGCTTTTCGGCGTGCGGATGGTAGACACCGAGTGGATGCAGGTCGGTCGTAATATTATTCCGAAGTACCAGATCAAGCTGATAATTTTCCCCGGCTTTTCGCGCAATCGGTGTGATGGTGTTGTGGGAGACTCCTTCTGTTTTTGCATAAATAAATGCTTTTTCATCGGTGTAGCATCGCCATGCATCTAAAATTTTTGATGCAAGAGCGATCAAGCGCTCTTTCTCTTTATGCTCAATGCGGATGACCGACATCGGCCATTTGACGATACCTGATTTGACATCTTCATAACTGTCAAAAATAAGTTCAGTTTCAATATCCGCCTTTGCCATTGCAAACTGATAATTACCGCCTTGAAAATGGTCATGTGAAAGAATGGAACCGCCGACGATCGGCAGATCTGCATTCGAACCGACAAAGTAGTGCGGAAGGTACTCTACGAAATCAAGAAGTTTTGCGAAGGTCTCATGATTGATCGCCATAGGAGAGTGCGTGCAATTAAAGACGATACAGTGTTCGTTATAATAAACATAGGGAGAATACTGCATCATCCACTTGCAACCATTGATCGTCACAGGAATGGTGCGAAGATTCTGCCTTGCAGGATGAGAAAGCCGCCCGGCATAGCCGATATTTTCTTTGCAGAGTTGGCAGGCGGGATAGCCGCTTTGGGGTGCATTTTTTGCTGCAGCAATCGCCTTCGGATCTTTTTCCGGTTTACTCAAATTGATTGTGATATCAATATCGCCGTAAGGGGTCGGAGTTACCCATTTTACATCCTTTGCAATGCGATCCGTTCGGATGTAATTCGTGTCTTTTGCATAGCTGTAAAACCAATCGGTCGCAAGTTTCGCATCTTCTTTATAAAAGGTGGAGAATACTTCGTTGACAAAAGAAGGCATCTGGGTGAAGACACCCATCAATTTGGTGTCAAACAGATCTCGCGAGGTGATGCTGTTATCGATGGTCAGTCTCTTCTCAACCGCCCAGTCGACGATCTCATTTAGTGTTTCAGCAAGATCGACATTTGAATATTCTTCTTCAGGCTCTGTGTAATCATTGATATAGAGGATCTCAAGAAGGCGATTCGTGCAGTAGATCTTATCAAGCGGTGAGATCAGTTCACGCTCAGTGGCATAACTGACCAATTTTTTGATGCTGTTTTCAATTTTCATGGCAACTTCCTTAAAAAATTACTTTATGTTATTTAAATTATATCCGTATTTAAATCAAATGTCAAGTAATTCACGAAAAAGGTATTGCATTTTTTTGAAAAATGCAATATAATAGCATTATCAAAATTTTAAAATGGGGAGGTAGTGGGATGATCTACGAAAACCTGTTGGATGCAGTAGGGCACACACCGCTTATACGGTTAAACAAACTTGCCCCGAAGGACGGCGCGGAGATACTTGTTAAATTTGAGGCATTGAATGTGGGCGGTTCGATCAAAACAAGAACTGCGTTAAATATGATCGTTGATGCCGAGAAAAGGGGACTTATCAACAGCGAGAGCATCATTGTTGAGCCGACTTCCGGTAACCAAGGCATTGGTCTGGCACTTGTTGCCGCAGTCAGAGGTTACAAAGCGATCATAGTCATGCCCGATTCTGTTTCTGAGGAGAGAAGAAAACTGGTGAAGCAATACGGCGCGGAACTTCGATTGGTGCACGACGGCGGCGACATCGGAAAATGCATTGCAGAATGCTTGGAGACTGCAATAAAAATGAGAGAAACAGACCCGAACGTCTTTATTCCCGGACAGTTTGAGAATCCTGCCAACAATGCGATACACAGAAATGCCACAGGTGCCGAAATTTTGGCGGATGCAGGGAAGATCATTGACGGCTTCTGCGCAGGAATCGGAACGGGTGGAACGATCAGCGGAATCGGGGAGGCTTTAAAGAAAGCCAATCCAAACATCGAAATTTGGGCTGTTGAGCCGGAAAATGCTGCTATTCTCTCGGGTGGAACAATTGGTACACACCTTCAGATGGGGATAGGAGACGGGTTGATCCCGCGGAACCTAAATACCGAGATATACAGCGAAGTGGCTGTCGTCAGCGACAAAGAAGCTATCGAAACCGCACAAAAATTGGCGCGCCTTGAAGGCTTGATGTGCGGTATCAGTAGTGGCAGTAATGTTGCTGCCGCCATTCGTCTTGCAAAAAAGTTGGGGAAGGGAAAAACAGTAGTTACAGTTCTGCCCGATACCGCAGAACGCTATTTCAGCACACCGCTGTTCGATGAATAACGCAGAAGAACAGTGAGAGGAAGTTACGGCTTATTTCAAAAGTCCTTTTATTTCACGTTTACGCCGGAATTTTCAGACATAAAATTACGGTAACTTTTTCTTGAGCCATAGGGCGAAAGAACGGAGGTTTAAATGGAAAAAGAAAAACTGGATCGGATCAACTATCTGTATAAAAAGAAAAACACAGTGGGTCTGACCGATGAGGAAAAGGAAGAACGGGCGGCGCTTCACGAAGAATATCTTTTGGAGATCCGCCTTTCTTTCGGCGCAACACTTGATCACACCGTCATCAAACGCCCAGACGGTACAATTGAGGCGGTCAAAGAACGCAAGAAAAAGTAATGAAAAGCATAAAAAAGTTTTTAAAATACTATAAACCCCACAGAAAAGTTTTTATTTTGGATATGACTGCTGCATTTTTCTTGGCAGCTTGTGATATGCTGTATCCGTTGGTCACAAGGACTATGCTCAATGATTATATTGAAAATGATAAACTTGCCATGCTTCTTTTGGCAGGCACTTTTTTGGCGGTTGCCTTCATCATCAAATATTTTTTAGGTTATTTTGTGACCTATTACGGACATGTTATGGGTGTGCGCATCCAAACGGACATGCAAAAAGAGTTGTTTGCGCACTTAGAAAAAATGCCGATCTCCTTTTTTGACGATCACAAGACCGGTGCATTGATGTCGAGGATCACAACAGATCTTTTTGATATCTCTGAACTGGCGCATCACGGACCGGAAGATTTTTTTCTTTCTTTTGTTATGCTTTTAGGCTCTTTTTTCATTCTTTTGACGATCTATCCCCCACTTGCGCTGATTATTTTTACGGCGTTACCGATATTTTTGATCATTGCCGCAAAAAACCGATTGGTGTTGGCAAAAACCTCGATGCAAAGTAAGGCGGTAGTTGGAGAGATCAATGCCGGTTTGGAAAATTCCTTGTCCGGCATTCGGATCACCAAGGCTTATACGGCTGAAAAGCAGGAGAACAAACATTTTTCCGAGCGTAGCGAGCAATTTGTAGGTGTCAGAGGTCTTTACTATAAGGCAATGGGTCGTTTTTCCGCAGGAACGACTTTGGTAACCGATATTCTTTTGGTGGTCATGTATCTTGCGGGTGGATTGTTCTGCTATTTTGATAAAGAATTTACAGTCATTGACTTTACGACATTCATTCTTTACATTTCCGCATTTACCTCTCCGATCAAGAAACTCATTTCTTTTGTAGAGCAGTATCAGAATGGGATGACGGGATTTGAGCGTTTTTCGGAGATCATGAGTGTTGAGCCGGAAAAAGACGATGAATATGCGATTGACATAGGACGGTTGTCTGGGGACATTGCTTTTGAAGATGTTTCATTTGAATATGAGACCGGTGGGGAGGTCCTTCATCAACTTTCTTTTAGCGCCAAAAAAGGAGAAAAAATTGCGCTTGTCGGTCAATCCGGTGGAGGTAAGACAACTGTTTGCCATTTGATTCCTCGTTTTTATGAATGTACAGGTGGGCTGATCACGATCGACGGAAAAGATATCCGCAGTTTTACCAGAAGGTCTTTACGGAAAAATATCGGCATCGTAGCGCAGGATGTATTCCTTTTCAACGATACCATTCGAGAAAATATTCGCTATGGCAATTTCTCTGCGAATGATGAACAGATCGTGAAGGCGGCAAAGGCGGCGAACATACACGAGTATATCGAGAGCCTGCCTGACGGATACGACACCATCGTAGGCGAGCGTGGCGTGAAACTGTCAGGTGGACAGAAACAGCGCATTTCGATCGCACGCGTCTTTTTGAAAGATCCTGCGATCCTCATTTTGGACGAAGCAACTTCGGCGTTAGATACTGCAACAGAAATGATGATCTCCGCATCCCTTGATAAACTGGCAGCTGGGCGTACTACGATCGTAGTGGCACACCGCCTGACGACTGTAATGAATGCGGATGATATTCTGGTCATCGGCAACGGAAATGTTCTTGAAAGAGGAACGCATGCCGAACTTCTTGAGACGGGTGGCTATTACAGCGAACTTTGGAATGTAAGCCAAAGATGACCATCCGCTATGTGACACATAAGACTAAAGGAGAAATATTTTATGAAATTAGGTATCGTAGGATTGCCCAATGTCGGCAAAAGTACACTTTTTAATGCTTTGACCAAGGCAGGCGCAGAATCGGCAAACTACCCGTTTTGCACTATTGAACCGAATGTTGGGATTGTAAAGGTTCCGGACGCTCGCCTTGATAAACTTGCGGAAATGTATCATCCGGAGAAATATACCCCTGCTATCATCGAGTTTGTGGATATTGCAGGCTTGGTCAAAGGCGCATCAAAGGGGGAGGGACTGGGGAACAAATTCTTATCCCACATCCGTGAGGTGGATGCCATTGTACACGTCGTCAGATGTTTTGAAGATGACAATATCATCCACGTTGACGGTGCGGTCTTGCCTGTGCGTGATGTAGAGACCATCAATCTGGAGTTGATCTTTTCGGATATTGAGATCGTTGAGCGGAGAGTCGATCGCACAAAAAAATTGATGAAGGGCGATAAGAGTCTTGCGGCGGAGGTAGAATTCCTTGAAAAATTACTTGCGCATCTCAATGAAGGAAAATCGGCTCGCGGTTTGACGCTCACGAAGGAGGAAACCGGTTTGATGGCGGACATTCCACTTCTCTCGGCAAAGCCGATCATCTATGTTGCAAATATATCGGAAAATGATATCGCGGATTCAGGGGCATCAAATTCGCTCTACAAACAACTTGAAGAATACGCTTTATCCGAAAAAGCAGAGATTTTGCCGATTTGCGCATCGCTCGAAGCGGATCTTGCGACGCTTTCCGACGAAGAAGCGGCGATCTATCTTGAAGATCTCGGCATAGAGGAAACCGGTTTGAATCGTTTGATTGCATCTGGCTACAGACTCCTCGGCTACATTAGTTTCCTGACGGCAGGGCCGAAGGAAGTGCGCGCGTGGACAATTACCAACGGAATGACCGCACCGCAGGCAGCAGGGAAGATCCATTCTGATTTTGAGCGTGGCTTTATTCGTGCGGAGGTCATTGCATATAACGATCTGATGGCTGTCGGAAATATGACTGCGGCGAAAGATAAAGGGCTTATCCGCTCGGAAGGAAAAGATTACGTCATGAAGGACGGCGATATCGTTCTGTTCAGATTTAATGTTTAATGGAACATAAGATAATTCATCGAAGCACAAACTACCGCAGAGAGCAAGCGTCCACTTACTCTCTGCGGTAGTTTGTCTTTTATAAATTATAAATCATGTGTATATCCGTAAAGAACAGAGCGAGGTCGCATAGCAGGGGCGGTTATTTCAAATTGACCGTGCTTGCGATAGTCGAAATATGCCGTACCCAGCTTGACGAACAGCAAAA
>CAZUWA010000034.1:0-14638 GCA_964623895.1 uncultured Lachnospiraceae bacterium
CAAGGGGCGGCGTGACGAAAGTCACGCCGTTTCCTTTTGCATCAGTTCATTCAGTAGGATGAAACCAATGCCGTCATAAGTGATTCTTTTGTTCCGTCATACGCTTTATTCCGCCGCATCAGAGAGGCTTTTGAGATCTTATATTTTTATTTTCTGCAAATGTATGAAATATCTTTTGTTTTGCGATAAAGCTCTACAGAATGCAATTATGTTGTAATTTCATGTGGACAATAGCGTTTATTTGTGGTATAATTACTCACGAAGTGATCGAGTCCTTTCTGTTGAGTGAGTTGTGGTGATTCTATTTTAACAGAACTCGGTCACTTTGTCTATTCTTTTTTCTTCAGTCTCGCATCTATTATAACACTACATTTTTCCACAGAAATAATCTCAAATACTCTTTACTTTTTCGGTTAGGTATGCTATACTTCTCACAGAAAACAAGAGAGGGAATCCATTATGAAACATGTTATGCGCCTATCGGCATTTCTTCTTTCTGCCGTCATACTGGTCGCCTGCTTTGTCGGCTGTCAACAAAAGCCCCGGATCTCACTTATCCCAACACCGACCGATTCTTCTGTCGGATCCATATCCATTCCGACGCTTTCGCAAACATCTGTCCACACATCAACACCAACACTTTCTCCAACAACCACGCCAACGTTAACGCCGACACCGACACCCATGCCGGAACCGCCGAAAACCGCTTCCGAACAGATCTTTGTGTATGACGTATCCAACGCGCGTTACCTTTGTCTTGAGGGAGAAGAGGAAGTGATCTATCCTGCGAGCACTCAAAAGTTGCTCACCATTCTGTATGCGCGCACACTTTTAGACGACAGCGAGGTCATTACCCCCGGCAACGAGTTGAACATGTTGGGGCAGAACTCCTCTATCGCATACATAAAACCAAACCATAAACTGACAGTGGAACAGTTGATCGAGGGTATGCTCCTTCCTTCCGGAAACGACGCCGCCCTTGTGCTTGCAGCCGCTGGAGGAAAAAAGCTAAATCCAAATGTTGCAGACGGTCAGGCAGCTGTTGCCGTCTTTACAGAGGGAATGAATGTATATGCCCAAACGATTGGCGCGACACATTCACTATTTACCGATCCCTCCGGCTATAATGAAGATCAGTATTCCACGCTGGAAGATATGGCTTTGATCGCCCGTTGCGCTCTCAGCGATCCGCTCATTATGAAATATGCCAAGCTACAGCGCGATCACGTGGAATATGCCAGCGGTCATATCATCGATTGGGTCAACACCAATGCCTGCATCGACCCGGAAAGCGACTACTACCTTCCCGAAGTCATCGGATTAAAGACCGGTGGGTTACGAAAAGACTACTCCAATCTGCTTGTCGCCTACAATATTGACGGAAAGATATATATAGCGGGCATCTTTGCCACGCAAGAACGCAACGATCGTTTTGCAGATGCCGGTGTGATCTTAAAATGGTTAAAAGAATATCTTGACAGTTAGGAAGGCAAAAAATGCTTACACCCTATCAGATTTCGGAGCGCACAGTAAGCGTTTCTCTGACAAAGATCGAAAGACCGATCCTCAGTCAATATTTGCTCGGTATCTTTGCCGGAATGTTTATTGCCCTCGCGGGCGTAGCCACATCCATTGCTTCCGTCACTTCGGGGAAATTGGCAGGTTCTCTCGTCTTTTGTCTGGGACTTGTTTTGGTACTGATTGCCGGAAGTGAACTTTTTACCGGAAATTGTTTGATCTTGATGGCAGTTTTCAAAAAGAAGGTCTCCATTTCGCAAATGCTCAAAAACTGGGGGATCGTCTATCTCGGAAATCTGACCGGTGCATTGATCATTGCTACACTCGCCGTTTATTCCGGGGTTTTGGACGGCATTTCCCAACAGTTGCTGTCAACAACAGCAACTAAATCCACTCTGCCCTTCACCGAGGCGCTCTTGCGAGGTGTCCTTTGTAACATCCTCGTTTGCCTTGCGGTTTGGATGGGCTTTGCTTCGGACGACGCCTGCGGAAAGATCCTTTCCGTGATCTTCCCGATTTCCGCTTTTGTTCTCTGTGGATTTGAACACAGCGTTGCAAACATGTATTTTCTGCCCGTCGGCGCTCTGATGGCACTGCGCACAGGTGCGGAGATACCTGCAACCGTATGGCAAATGCTTTTCGGCAATCTGTTACCGGTGACGCTCGGAAACATTCTCGGCGGCGGACTCTTTGTTGCCGGAGGATATTATGCGGCACTAAAAGAAGAGAATAAATGATCCTCCGACTCTCAATTTAATAAAAATTTAAACGAATGTAAATGGATTATTATAAAACAGGATATTTACATTCGTTTTTAGTTGTGATATACTTTTTTCGACAAAAAAGGAGAAAGTATTCATATGAAAATGATCCGCTCATTGGCGTTTTTGCCCCTGTTTGCGCTATTATTGTCACTTTTGACAGGCTGTCGCTCCACACCTAATGCCGTCCTGCATGAAAAAAACGCGATTGGTTACATTCCGGTAGATGAAAAAGCTGCCGCCCCACAAATCGATGCCGAGCAATTCTTCGTCTATGATGTTTCGGCAGGCAGTTTTTTGCTTCTGAAAGGGGCTCAGCAGGTAATCTATCCGGCAAGTACGCAAAAACTGCTGACCATCCTCTATGCACACACCATCCTTGATGACAGCGAAACGATCATACCCGGAGAAGAACTTTCTCTGCTCGGTAAAAACTCTTCTGTTGCCTATATCAAGACCTATCACCGCCTAACGGTCGAACAATTGATCGAAGGAATGCTTCTCCCTTCCGGTAATGATGCCGCACTGGTGCTTGCCGCCGCTGCAGGAAAAAAAATGGACAGCGCAGTGACAGACGGGATCGAAGCTGTTTCGGTTTTCGTACGCGGCATGAACGAATATGCCAAAGAGCTCGGTCTGGTCGGTTCAAAGTTCACCGATCCCTCCGGCTACGATAACGAACAGTATTCCACCTTAGAGGACATGGCAATTCTTGCGTTGCATGCGCATAATGATCCGCTGATCATGAAATATGCATGCAAATCGGAAGAGGAGATCGTCTATCAAAGCGGACATATTAACCGTTGGGAAAATACCAATTTATGTTTGGATGAAGAAAGCGAGTACTATCTTCCAGAAGCGACCGGACTGAAAACAGGAACGCTCAATAACCGATACTACAATCTAGTGATCAGTTATCAAATCGATAAAAAAGAATACATCGCCGGCTTTTTTGGAGAACGTCATTCAGAAGATCGTTTCGAAGATGCCGGAAGAGTCCTTGAATGGATTAAAAAATATTGTTGAAAAACAGAAAACAGACCTGCTTGTATTCCGAATGATCGTTTTTCAAATGATTTGAATTAAAAAGGACTTTGTCGAAATTCGAAAGCATTCCGGCAAAGTCTTTTTTTAACATTCTAAAGATCCCTGCAAACAACAACATCCGCACCGCTGTGAAGAATATCTTTCACCACCGTTTCTCCCGTCTTAACAGGAGCTGTAAGGGTGTGTTTCTTTAATTCCGCAACGACATCTGCCACTATACCCTTGGGAACCGGGATATTTGTTTTAACCGGACAGCGACAGATCTCTGCACCCGTAATCGCAACAGTCGTTGTCACCGTGCGCTTTGGATCAGTCAGCTCGTTCTGCGCATAGATGATGCCACGCGGACAGCCGTTTCCGCTGACCTTTAGGGTGTCCTCTTCCACTTTGAGGTGACAGCCCTTTGGGCAGGTAATGCAAATCAATTCTTTCATATCAATTCACCTCTGCTACCGATACCGTAATTTCCGTGACACCGTTTAACAGCACGCGCGGCAATGAAATTTTTTCCATTTCCCCGGGTGCCATATGCTCTCTTTTGTAGTGCGCAAGCAATTTTTCTCCCGAGCGCACCTCGATTTCCGCATTTTTGTAAATCTTTCGAACACGGAAAGATATCGAAACGAGTTTTTCACTGTTGTTTTCTCTGATTTTTTGCGGAACAGTATATCCTACTCCATCCCCCGCCAAAACAGTAATCGTTTCTCCTATGGCTCCTCCGCTCAAAACACGTTCTGCCGCCGAAGCGCCTGCTCGTGAAGCCTCTTCCGAAACAAAATCGACCAAATCGTGCACATGAACGACATTTCCGCAGGCAAATACCCCCGACAGAGAACATTCCATGTTATCGTACACAAGAGGACCGTTGGTGCGCGGATCGATTTCGATGCCGGCACCTTTCGTCAGTTCATTTTCAGGAATCAAGCCGACAGAAAGAAGAAGAGTATCGCATTCAAAATCGATCTCGCTTCCGGGAATGGGATTTCTCTTTTCATCCACAGCCGAAACCGTCACACCCGTCAACCGACCTTCCCCACGAATATCAGTCACGGTATGGGAAAGATAGAGCGGAATATCAAAGTCATTTAAACACTGGACGATATTGCGGTTGAGTCCTCC
Source organism: uncultured Lachnospiraceae bacterium (assembly GCA_964623895.1). Classification (GTDB taxonomy): domain Bacteria; phylum Bacillota; class Clostridia; order Oscillospirales; family CAG-272; genus UBA11512. Next base: position 4,446 of record CAZUWA010000034.1, read on the forward strand.
CGAATAAGGCATGACCTCCACGCAAGCAAGAACTTTCGCGCCCTCCAAAGTCATTCTTCTTGCCATAATCAATCCAATATCGCCCGAGCCGAGAATGACCACTCGCTTTCCGCAAAGATAGCCCTCGATATTAAGGTATCTCTGCGCTGCTCCGGCAGTAAACACCCCCGCAGGACGTGCACCGGGAATAGCAATTGCACCGCGGGTGCGCTCTCTGCATCCCATAGCAAGCACCACCGCACCTGCTTGGTATTCGATATAACCCTCTGTATTGATGGCAGACACCGTCAAATCTGAGCCGATCTTTAAAACCATAGTGTCCGAAAGGACTTTAACCGAACTTCCTTTTAACATTTCCACATATTTTTCGGCATATTCCGGTCCCGTCAACTCTTCCCCAAAGCGATGCAGACCAAAGCCGTTGTGGATGCACTGGTTGAGAATACCACCGAGTGCATGATCACGCTCCAAGATCAAAATGTCTTTTACGCCTTTTTGATAGGCACTATATGCGGCAGCCAGCCCTGCCGGACCGCCGCCGATAATAATGATATCGTTCATACGATAAAGCCTTCCCTTAATTTTTTGAAACAAGGATCTCGCTTCCCACGCCATCCTTTAAAATTTTTGTTTGGTCGACACCTTGTTCCCTTGCAAGCAGATCTACCACTCGTGACCCGCAAAAACCGCCCTGACATCTCCCCATTCCGGCAGAAGTTCTTCTTTTGACACCGTCAACAGTACGCGCAGGAATATACGTATGCATTGATGCGATGATCTCCCCTTCGGTGACCGTTTCACAACGGCAGATGACTCTGCCGTATGCAGGATTTTTCTTAATGACTGCATTCTTTTCTTCTGCAGATAACTCTTTCATACGAATAACCTTGCGGCTATCGTCATAATTTTCTTTGTGAATGAGCGCCAGACCATCTTTCTCAAGAAGTTCCACAACATATTCTCCGATAGCAGGTGCGGCAGAGAGTCCGGGAGATCGGATACCCGCAACGTCCAAAAAGCCGGGGCAGGCAAAGGAAATGACAAAATCCTTTTGATCGGAATTGGCTCTAACCCCCGCAAAGCAACGGATGTTGTTACGATAATTGATTTTCCCGGTGGTCTTGGAAGCGACATTTTTTATAAATACCAGTTGTGCGCTGTCAGTGGAGCGGTCATCCGGATTGTCGATATTCAAGGCGTCCGGTCCGACAATAAGATTGCCGTGCACCGTCGGAGAGACGAGAACACCCTTCCCCTCCTTGGAGGGACACTGAAAAAGCGTGCGGTCGCAAAGCGCCCCTTCGCTCTTGTCAAGAAGATGGTATTGCCCTTTACAGGGGATGATTCGAAAGGTCGGTTTTGCCACTTTTTCGTGGATCTCCGCCGAGTGTACTCCTGCACAGTTAATGATATATTTTCCGATAAAAGTTTCTTTTGAAGTGGTCAATTTATAACCCGTTTCAGTCTTTTCAATATCTTCCACTGCCCTTTCGAGATACAACTCCACTCCATTTTTTACTGCTGTTTCTGCCATTGCAAGGCAATAATCCCACGGGGAAATAATGCCGGCAGATGGGGCATACAGTGCCTTTCTCGCCTCTTGTGTGAGACACGGCTCCATTTTATGCAGTTCCGCCCGCTCTACAATGCGCAGGTCCGGCACACCGTTCGCCTGCCCACGCCGGTACAAGAGATCGATCTTGGCATCCTCTTCTTCGGAAAAGGAAACGACCAACGAACCGTTCTTTCTATATGGAACATCCAACCTTTTGCAGATCTCTTCTGCCATGGCGCAACCCTTGACATTCAACTTTGCCATCAAAGTACCTTCTTCTGGGTCAAAACCACCGTGAATAATGGCAGAATTAGCTCTGGTAGCCCCCATCGCCACATCGTTTTCTTTTTCCAAAACAGCGATCTTCAAATTGTATTTCGACAGTGCATATGCCGTTGCCGCACCGACAATACCGCAACCGATGATCAAAATATCGTACATAGCCGCGCTCCTTTTCTTTCTGTGAAAATATTGTATCACAAAACAAACCAAAAAGCAACGGTATAGAAAATATTTTTACAAAAGCGCCCCGCATCGAAAGTGATGCAAGGCGCATAATTTTTATCTTTGCAAGACTATTTTCTATGCTTTTCCGCCGATCGTTCCAAAGGATACGCCTGCCAGTACATTGGTATCAAAGGAATGGGTAGTGCTTTCATTTTCCCTCTTGCGCTTCACGGCAAGAGTTATGATACGGTCAAGCAGTTCAGTGTAACTGACTCCCAACGGCGTCCAAAGATAGAAAGCAAGCGATCCGGGGATAGTATTGATCTCGTTTAAATAGATCTTTCCTGTGTCAAGATCCTTCATAAAATCAATTCGGGCAATACCCGCACAACCAAGCACACCAAATGCCTTTACCGCAAGATTTCTGACTTCTTCCCGCTCGGCATCGTCGATCTCGGCAGGGATCTTTCGCTTTAAAGATGCCATACCGTTTCCCTTACTGCCTCCCGTTTTTCCGCCGGTCTTGCCTGCTTTTCCGCCACTGATGTATTTGTCCTGATAGCTGAGGATCTCATCAGAGGAGATCGGCTCTTCACATTCGGAAGCCTCTGCTCGCTCTTTGTCACCAAGAACCGCGCAATTGATCTCTTTCAAGTTGGTGATGGCATGTTCGACAAGCAGACTTTGCGCATACACAAAGCCGTTTTCAAGAGCACGAACCAGTTTTTTACGATCTGCGGCTTTGGAAATGCCAACGGAAGAACCAAGATTGTAGGGCTTAACAATCATCGGATAACCGATCTGTTCTTCCAACTTTGTAATAACCGTTTCGGCGTCGCGGCTGAATTCAAAGATATTGCACAACACTCCGTCAAGTACCGGAATACCATTATAGACAAGCACCGCTTTCATAGCATATTTATCCATTCCCAAAGCCGATGCATAAACATCACATCCTGCGTACGGTACATCAAGAAGTGTCAACAGTCCCTGCAAAGTGCCATCCTCACAGTTCGTGCCATGCACTGCAGGCAGCGCGATATCAAAAGTCGCAACGATATTGTTTATTCCAAACAATTTCGGCTCTCTGCGAATGAGCTCCACTGTGCCATGTGCACCTTTCGCAAGAAGCACCTCCGTCGCATTCTTCAAAAGTGATGGAATGTTGCGGTAACTTTCAATCTTTCCAACTGCCTCACCTGTAAAAAAGCGATTGTCCTTCGTAATATAAATCGGTATGATCTCATATTTTTCTTTGTCGATATACTCAGCGGCCTGCAATCCCGTGATGACCGAGATCTCATGCTCCACACTGTTTCCGCCGATAAAAAGTCCGACTTTGATCTTCATACTAATCTCCATTCCGTCGCCTTGTGGCGGCACAAAAGTAATTTTGAATTTTGCAAAGCAAAATTCGAGCGTGAAGCAGACCTGCTTCAGATCAACTAAATTGTAACTTTCACGCCATCTGCTCTTAAAAGTTATCCGGCAAGTCATTTTCAAGTAAAATGATCGTTTTTTTGCCGTCGGTCTCTATGTGATATGCCAGATTGATTGCTTCGGTAAAGCTTTCTGCTATATATATCTTCTCGCTCGGATATCCTGCCTCGGAAAGTCCCGAAACAATCGGCTCCGCCTGCTTTTTGCCCACTGCAATAACAAGATCGCAGACTTCCGCAGCCTGTTTGCCGAAGTTTCTGTTACATTCCTCCATTTTTTCACCAAGCTCCACCATGCCGGGTGTGATTAGGATCTTATAACCGTCAAACATAGCAAGCGTTTCCAGTGCCGCTTTTGCACCTTCGGGGTTGGAATTGTAGGCATCGTCGATAATGGCAAGTCTTCCTCTGTCGATCAACTCCAAACGGTGCGGTACGCTCTTCAGTTTCTTCACGCCGCGTTTTATTTCTTCATAGCTAAGTCCGAAGTGACGCGCTACTGCGATAGCACCGATGATATTGAGCACATTGTGCCGACCGATAAGCGGTGTGGTAAATTTTTCCCGATCCTCCCCATGGCAAAGAAGAAAGGTCGTGCCGTCAGTTGAAGTGCAAATATCTTCTGCATAATAATCCGCACCTTTTGATAGGCTGTAATAAACCGCATTCTTATGGTATTTTTCCTTGACCAGTTCCTCGCTGTCCGCGTTTAAAAAGACAACTCCGTCCTGTGGAAGGGCTCTTGCCAGTTCGAATTTGGTCTTTCGTACTCGTTCTTGACTGCCGAAAGTTTCAAGATGCTGCGGACCTACCGAGGTAATCACGCCATCATGCGGATGAGCCAGATCGCAAAGTTCTTTGATCTCTCCCACACGCTTTGCGCCCATTTCGCAAACAAAGATCTCATGAAGCGGAGAAAGATACTGTCTGACTGTGCGTACCACCCCCATAGGAGTATTATAATTTTCCGGTGTCATAAGTACATTATATTTTTCCGAAAGGATCGTGGTAAGGAAATATTTGACGCTGGTCTTGCCGTAACTGCCTGTAATTCCAATGACCTTGAGCGACCTGTGCGTGCGCATAAGTTTTTTGGCATCGTTGAAATAGTAACGATTCACCGATATCTCAATCGGCTTGTTTATCAGATTGGTAAGCATGATGTAAAACGGCATCAGTCCGATGACCGATCCTTCAAAAAACAGCGCCCATTTACTGTCCACAAAACAAAGAATGGAGGTCGGCAGAAGGAAAAGAAGAACAGAAGTCAGTGTCAACCGCTTGACTCGATCTGTAAAGACCAATGGCTTTTTGGCTTTGATCTTGATCTGCCTAAACACAAAAAAGAAGAGTATCGACAAATAGACCACCGACGTCACCGCACCGGAAATCAAAATATCGACAACAAGTGGCAGTATCGCTGCAACAAATGCCGGAACAAGAAGACAGAAAATGCCTTTCAGATTTTTTCCGATCCACTTCCATTCCACATCATAGTGATAGGAGTTTAACTGAAAAATATGTACATGATACCGATAAGCATATAAAGCCACCATTGCGGCGGAGAATATCGGCAAAAGGGTAAAAAACAGTCTGAGTGTTTCCATTACATTTTCCCTTTCATTACAGTTTCATAAAAGATGCCATCACGCGCCCAAACAGTGGTGCAGAATCAAGAAAAGAATAATGTCCGCCCTCAAGCACCACCAACCCGGCATCCGGAATCATTTGTTCCATCAATTTTCCGTCTGATAGCGGTGTTGCAGTATCGTTTTTGCCCCATATAAGCAGTGTCGGCACATTGACCTTCGGGAAGGTAACGCTTAAATCCTCCGATACTGTTTTTTTGAGCACCTCGCGCATCATGGGGGAGGCGGCGCGATAATCTGCTGAAGAATGTTTTAAACGGTAGCGCTCCATTTTTTTTGGTGCGAATATTTCAAGTATTTTGCGTCCGCACTTATATTTTACCCGACGGAATTTCTTTTTTAAAGTATCCTTCGGTTTCACGCCCGCACTGTCAATGAGAATAACGCGCTCTACAGTGAAATCAAAACCGATATCAAACAGTTTAAAGATCACTCTGCCGCCGAACGAATGTCCGATCAACGTCAACCCGGAAAGACCGAGCGCAGAGATAAATTTTTCGGTAAATTCCGCATAAGCGGAAACATCCCATGCGTTTTTGGGCTCTTCACTCCTGCCAAAACCAGGAAAATCGAGGGTATACACCGTATATTTTTGAGAAAGAAGGCGAGAGATCAAAGCGTACACTTCGGTATTGGTTCCCCATCCTTCGAGGATCAAAACCGGCGCACCGCTTCCCTCTGACGTATAATAAATATTCAATCCGTCAATAGTCATTTGCATGGCAAAATCCTCCCTTCCCTCTTATCATTATATCAAAAAGATCTCCTCTTTGCAATAGAAAAAAAGAAAAAACTACCGCAATTTTCGTTGCGGTAGTCTGAAAAATTATTTGCCGTTTTGAGATTCCACAAGTCCTTCGCCGCGCGCGACCATAGCTTGCCAGTCTTTGTCTTTGTTTGTCTTGTTTTCAAAGGCTTGTTCCACAGTTAATGAGCCTTTTGTGTTTTCTTCAAGAAGTTGATTGAACTTTTCAAAGCGTTCCTTTGAGGTCATGCTACTTGTTGTCAATCCTTCATCTTGGAACCAATGGAAGGTCTTCTTAAGTGCTTCGTATCCGTCTCCGTTCTCTGCCTCGTGCTTCTTTACAAACTCTGTATAACGCTGTGCAGCACGATAGATATTGTAGTTGTAGATGATCTCATCGCCATCAACTTTGTAACTCATGTTGCCGGAAAGTCCTTTGTAAGCATCTTCGATCGTATCATAGTTGAAGATCTGTGCTGCGCTGTATTCCGCAGGAGCCGCCCATGCGCCGCCCTCGTCATCCTTGTACTTAAAAAGCACATAGGTTGCCTTTAGGTCAGCCTGCATCTCGGATTCGAAGTTCCATCCTCTGTTCCAGTCATACATATGACCCATTTCATGAAGAACACAGAAGTTGAAATCCCGTTTACCTTCAAAAGAACGGATCATCATCTTTTCAAGGTCTCCACCGCCGCTACCGTTTTCGATGTACCAGTCAAAATTTATATAAATATTGCAGTCGCCGCCAACCACACCTGCCATCACATCTTGATGGTTAAATGCGTGAACGATGAGCCGCTTGTATGGTGTAAAACCGGTCAGTTCATCGTAAGCATAACTGATTTTTTCCACATCATCGGCAAACTGCTGCATTCTTTCTTCCACGACTTTCTCTAAGTCCTCTGAACCTTTATATGCTCTCTTGACTGCCGCAGAGTTTGCAAGACGTTCGACCACATCTGTAGGCAAACGCAAGAACACTCTCTGATTTTGGCTGATCCACTGTCTGTACTGTGTGGACTGGTTTTCCACCTTTGTAAAAGTGAAAGTAGAGGTGCAGTTTTCATTCAGTACAACAGAAAATTCGCCGTCTGTACACTGCAAAGAGAACTTAGGGTTACCGGCAGAAACAATTTTGTAACTGTTGTCGCCGTTGTCTCTTAAATACCAACCCTGTTTTGCATCGGGAACCAAACCGGAAACGTCGGAAATAATGACTGCCTTATTGGGAATCAGTTTGTCGGCAGCGAGCGCCTGCTTATAGAAATCACCTGCATAAATGACCGAAACAGCCTCGCCGTTTTCAAACTCATGGTAATCGACAGACCAAACTGTGCCTTCCCAATCCTTTGCTTCTTGGATATAGGTGTGATTCCATGTCAAAGCAGTACCATCGTTTGCCTTGATCTCATACAGCGCCATATTATCAAGTTTCGCGGTAACTTTGTCCGGGTCTACAGGCGTTTCTGTGGGTTGGGCACTTCCGGTCGATGAAGAGAGACTCTCATTCGGGTCTGTCTCATCCGGTGTGTCGGTACATGCAACTGTCAAAGAACAAACAGTCAACAAAACCAACAGAAATGCTATCATTCTTTTCATAATAATTCCCTTTCTCGATTTTGCTTATTTATTGATCGATATTTCTGTTTTTATATGCATCCGCCATGGCATCTGCGATATAAGGAGTAATATACTCATAACCTTTGGAATTGGGATGACATCCGTCTGCCAAATACATGCCGAAATACTTTTTCATGTTTTGGGAAAGATAGAAATCGGCACCGAGATCGTAGAAATTCATCACCGGAATATCCCACTTCTCACAGATCTGAAGCGTTGCATCCACGTATGCACGCATATCCTTGAGTGTTCCGACATTCATGCTCATTCTGGGCGTAATAATATAAATAATGGTCGCATCCTTGTTCAAAAGCTTTGTATAATACAGCAAATTTTCAAGACCACCGCAGAATGTTCCGAGATCCCTTTCAAAAGTTGCAGATGTGACGTCCTCCGGCGCGATATCTGACACCGTACCGACAGGCGCAACATCCCATCCGTCATTGGTACCGCCCTCTAATACAACAAAATCATACTTGTTGCCGCCATTGTTCTTGATCTGGCTGACGATCTGATTGTTCGGTCTGCAATTGGAGACCGATGCACCGTCAACACCCACATTTTTATAACTTGCTAACCCATAGTCCCTGTGTATTCTCCCTGCATAGCCCCACCACTGATGATCTTTGTCATAAGTTGAAGCCATCACGATCGAGTCGCCTACGAACAATGCTGTCTTTCCTTTGAGGATCTCCGCGGTCGTCAAGTCTTTTGAGGACGCGAAGGTCGGGGTGGGCGTTACGACCGTTACAGATGTTTCGGTCGGATTGGGTGTTTCTGTGGGTGAAACACTTTTGCTCGTCTTCTCATCTTCCGTTGTCTTTGTCGGCGCTTCCGAGCAAGAGACCATGGTCGGGATGAATATCGCCAACACGAACAGCAACGCGATAATTCTCTTCATATATCTAAACCTCCGATTCAGAAATATAGATACACTTGTATTGTATCAAAAAAACGGTTATTTGTCAATGGACAAATGTTTCTTTTTTGATTTTTTCTTTGATGCGGTCAAGAAGAACGCCATCTACCGTTAGATTGCCGTTGATTCCCTCCCCAATCTCAATATGCGGTTTCATCTGCGCATGATAGTCACTACCGCCGCAAAGCATCAAGTCAAGTTTTTGTGCCATTCCTCTGAATTTTTCGCCCATTTCGGATGTATACTCGCTGTAATAACCCTCAATACCATCCAGTCCCGCTTCTTTCAGCGTCGTCATCAGTTCAAAAACGCCGTCATCCGAGAGTTTGGTTTGGTGTGGATGCGCAAAGAATGCCAGACCGCCCGCGCCGTGAATGAGGGCGATTGCCTCTTCCGGTCTCATCACATTGCGCTTGATGTAACAGGGACACCCTACCCCCAAATGAAGTCTGAATGCCTCGGCAACGCTCTCGACATACCCTTTGTTCATCATCACTTTGGCATAATGCGCTCTGCCGACCCCCCCGATCGGAGCAACGGCGCGCACCTCCTCTTCGGTCATAGCAAAACCCATTTCGTTTAATTTCGTCATATATGCCTTGTGGTTTTCCCTGCGCTCCCGCTGCATGGCATCAAAAGCCGTCAACAGCGGTTCGTTGGATGTATCCACAAAAAATCCGAGAATGTGCACTTGAACATGACATTCGGTTGAGATCTCCACCCCGGGAACGATCTCCACCCCGTGTTTTTTTCCTGCGGCAACGGCGAACGGAATACCTCTGAGGGTATCATGGTCTGTCAATGCGATTGCGCAAAGACCCTTTTCCGCTGCGTGTGCCACCAGTTCTTCGGGCGTCATTGATCCATCGGAATAAATGGAATGTGTATGTAAATCAATCCTTTTCATGCTAAGCCTCTTGTAAAATCAAATCCTGTGTGCTTCAAGAATTCTTTGGCAATCATCATCGCACCCATCTCATTCGGGTGCACACGATCCCATGCTATGCGCGAAGAATGCTGTACCGCACAAAAATCGGCAAACATTTTCTGAAGATCGACAAAAACACAACCGTGTTTTTCGGCAAGATCCCTACAGACAGCGGTATATTCGTCCATCTTGGCGCGCATCCTATCCTTTTCGTTTCCTTCAATGTAGTAGGGAGAAAGAATAAAAACGCCTTTGACGTTTCCCTTTACTTTTAAGATCATTTTTTCCACATTTTCTCTGTATTCATCCGGGAAAACAGCAGAATCTTTCATAGCAGGTACGTCGAACTGACGCCAAACATCATTGATCCCAATGCAAATCGAAACCCAATCGGGATGAAGCTCGGTGACATCCCGATCAAAGCGAGCGAGCAAGTCTCTGCTGGTGTCCCCACCGATACCGCTGTTGGTTACGCGGATATTTACTTCCGGATACCATGTCACCAACATATTTTCAACCATACGAACATACCCGTGTCCGAGATTATCAAAAAGTCCTTCGCCGGCAGGGGATACACAACCGCGGTGTGTGACCGAATCCCCTGCAAAAATAATACGGTCGTTATTTTGGAAGATCATTGTTTTTCTCCTCGTCATCATTATCTTGAGCGTTTTTGATCTTGTGTTCGATAAATATGTTTCGTTACACCTTATGGGCAAGTTGAGAAAAAGCCCGAAGCAACCACAGAAACATAGATTTTCTCTCTCGTAATTATAGCATAGGGTAAGAAAAAAGTCAACAATAAGTTGACATCGGAAAGGCAAGTGTAGTGTTACAATAGATGTGAGACTGAAGAAGAAAAAAGAATAGACAAAGTGACCGAGTTCTGTT
>CAZUWA010000035.1:0-13862 GCA_964623895.1 uncultured Lachnospiraceae bacterium
GCTTCTGCAGGATCATCGCAGAGATCTCCTGCGGTGTATAGGACTTATCGCCAATTGTAACTTTGTGATTGGTGCCCATCTCTCTCTTGATGGACATAATGGTTTTTTCGGGGTTGGTAATTGCCTGACGTTTTGCCACCTGGCCAACCATTCTCTCACCTGTCTTGGAGAAACCAACTACAGACGGCGTTGTTCTTGCCCCTTCGGGATTGGTGATAACGATCGGCTCACCGCCTTCGTATACCGCCACACAAGAGTTTGTTGTACCCAAGTCAATACCAATGATCTTTCCCATAATATATATACCTCTTTTCTGTAAATTCTAATCTATTGCTTGGTGTAGACTCAATTTGCTACCTTTACCATAGCATAACGTATGACTTTGTCTCCCTTTTTATACCCTTTTTGAAAGACTTCCACGATTTCATTTTCTCCAAATGCTTCATCTTCTATGTGCATAACCGCATTATGAAAGTTAGGATCGAAGTTTTTTGTTTCGATCTCGCTCATGCCCAGTTTTGCAAGCGCTTCTTTAAACTTGGAAAGCGTCATTTCAATGCCCTTGCGCGTGGGATCGTCTTCGTTCCCATAGCGTGTCGCCATCTCCAACGCATCAATCACCGGCAGGATCTCCTTAAAGATATCCTCACACGCCGAAGCATACACGCCATCCTTTTCCGCTGCCGCACGCTTTCGGAAGTTGTCATATTCCGCCATCATCCGCAAATAACGGTCGTTGACAGCATCGGTCTGCTTTCGTTGATCCTCAAGATCTGCACGAAGTCCCTCTGCCTCTTTCTTGGCTGTCTCCAGTTCCTTCTGTAAACGCTTGCTTTCTTTTTTTTCTTCTTTTGACGTTTTCTTGTTTTCTTTGTCCGCGTCCTTTTCTTCGGTCACGGTGTCATCCATCTTTTCGTTATTCATTCGCTGTCATCCTTTCGGTTGGTTTTTGGGGCTTCCAGATGTTCCAGTTTCGGAGGCGGCGCCATGGCATTTACAATGCCGTCTGATATATACCGTATCGCGGAAACAACCTTACTATAATCCATCCTGCACGGACCGATCACACCGACCGCGCCGATCTCATTTCCGTCAACAACGATCTTTTTGAATACGACCGAAGAACCTGATAAAGCTTCCACACCGCTCTCACTGCCAATGCAGATAGTGACGTCATCCGCTCCGCTGTCCATGATCCCCAAGAGTTCTTCCTTGCGATCGAAAATACCCAGCACATCCTGCAGCCGATCTCCGTCCATGAATTCCGGATATTTCAAAAGTTTATCCACACCGTCGATCCGCATATCTTTTTCATCACTGCCCACCGCATCGTAAATAAACTTGATAATGGGGGAGATCAGTCCGGAATACTGCCCCATACAGTTTTCCATCTGCAACAAGTAGGGAACGGTGATCTCAGAAAGATCCTTTCCGGCAACAAAATTGTTCAAAACCTGCTGTAAAAGGTCAAGCGCATCTTCATTTATCGTCACTTCGGTGCGCACAAAACGCGTTTTGGCGCTCTTGTTTGCGCAGACCATAACAAGCAAAAAATTATGCTCGTCAATCATCGTCACCGAGAATCTCGTCACCGCATTTTTGGCCGAGACCTGCTTTACTGCGATGGCGGTATAATTGGTCAGATTCGCCATGACTCTGCCGGCGCGTCTGATCATCTGGTCAAGCTCTGCCGTTTTGGCCTTCAGCATCGAATTTAATTCTGCCAGTTCCCCGGAGGTTAGCGAATAGTCTTGCATCAAGGCGTCCACATAGAACCGATAACCGGACTCAGTCGGGATCCGCCCCGCAGAAGTGTGAGGCTGTTCAAGAAAGCCAAGCGCTTCCAATTCTGCCATTTCATTACGGATAGTCGCGGAAGAAAGTTCAAACAGTCCCGACTGTGTCAAAGCCTTTGAACCGACCGGCTCGCCGGTATTGATGTACAGATCAATCACTGCCTTGAGTATTGCTTGCTTTCTTTGGCTGAGTTCGTAATACATCTTCTTCCCTCCTCCCTTAGCTTCCGGCTTTAGCACTTAAACTGACAGAGTGCTAACTTCTGCCTATAATTTATCACAATCGTCGCCATTTGTCAAGACCCTTTTCACCTTTTTTTATGAATTTTTAGTGAATTGTGAAACGAAGTGCTAAATTTGAGCTGTATCACAAAAAACTTCCGTAAATTCTATAAAAAGATCTTCTTTATCACACCAAACAGCGAAATAAAGAAGATCATGCTTTTTCCTTTTGAACAGATCATTCGACGTCAATTTTCAACGCTTTCAGCATCTCCTTGTAGGAAATACCGTAACTCTCATAAGCATCGAGTCCCGCTTTTGCAAGTGCAAACGGATGATCTACGGCAAGGATCGAGAAATCAGAATCTTTTTTCCAAAGTTCTTTTTGCAACATTTCTGCCCATGCTTCCCCTGCACCGCCATGACGAATACCTTCTTCAGCAAAAAGTACCGACACACCGTCCGGGATCAACATCAACAATTGTTCTTTCAACCTTTCTGCCGGAAGAACCGATTCGAGCGCCAAAACGGAAATCTTTTTACCCCGTTTTGCCGCTTCAGACTTTGCCATAAGAGCTTCGCCTGTCAGTTGTCCGTAACTGATGATCACAGCATCCGGGGAAGGCACCACTGCGCCGCGCAAGCAGGTATCCTTCGATAAATACGGAAGTTTTCCCACATCTTCCATTTCGCCGCCACCCCTGTAACGAATAAAAGTCAATCCGTTCGGTGACTTCAGAGCTTTCTCAAGATAACAATCCATTGCTTCAAAATCAAGCGGCGCATAGACAGTCGTTTTCGGAAGGGCAACCGCCATTGAAACATCAAACAGTCCGTGATGTGTCGGTCCATCCTTGAATGCCAATCCGGCACGGTCGATACACATCGTGACCGAAAGATCCTGCAAAGCGGCATCGTGGATCATTTGATCATAACAACGCTGTAAAAAAGTAGAATAGACACAGTAGACCGGTTTCATCCCCGCGGCGGAGAGTGCCGCCGAAAAGGTCATGGCGTGCTCTTCCGCAATGCCTACATCAAAAAAGCGTTCCGGATGTTTTTGGGCAAATCCGGTCAACCCCGTACCATCCGCCATTGCTGCGGTGATCGCACAGATGCTCTTGTCTTCTTCAGCCATTTCCGTCAGTTTTTGCCCAAGATGGTGGGAAAAAGAAGGCACTTTCGGTGTGTTTGCTGGGGCGATCCCATGGAATGCACATGGATTTTTCTCTGCCGGCTGATAACCCTTTCCCTTAACGGTACGGATATGTATGAGTGAACAACCACCGCTTCTGGTCGCTTCCCGCATAACCGCTTCCAAGCGTACTTGATCGTGTCCGTCGATCGGGCCAAGGTAACTGATGCCCATTTGAGAAAAATAATTATTGTCATACACAGCACGCTTGACGATCGTTTTGAGATCCTTGCCGATATCCACCAACCATCTACCCAATCCCGTGATACTAAACACCTTTTTGGTCACTCTCTTAGCGGTAAAATAGCGGTTGGAAGAACGCAGTTTGGAAATATGATCCGCCAAACGCCCGGTATTTACAGAGATCGACATTTCATTTTCATTGAGAATGATGATCAAATTCAAATCCTTTGAGCAATTGTTCAGTGCTTCGTGAATCATACCGCCGGTAAAAGCGCCATCACCCACCACTGCCACCGTGTAATTGCTCCTGCCTGCCAATTTATCCGCTTCCGCAAAGCCGATCGCGGCAGAAAGAGAGGTGGAAGCATGACCGCCGCCAAAGGCATCATATTCGCTTTCATCTCGCCTCTGGAAACCGGAAAGTCCGCCTGCCTGCCGCAAAGTAGCAAATCGGTCAAATCTGTCGGAAAGCAATTTGTGTACATAACACTGATGCCCAACATCAAATATCAACCGATCGGAAGGCAGATTAAAAACGCGGTGTATCGCCAAAGTCATTTCCACAACGCCGAGATTGGAGGACATATGCCCTCCGTTTTCGGTCACGCGTTCAATGAGTTCTGTGCGGATCTCCGCGCAAAGAGCCGCACAGTCCGCCATATTTAACGCTTTCAGTTCTTTTTTGCTTTTTATCTTTCCTAAGTACCGATACTCCATGATCAATCCTTCATTCACGTCTAACATCTATATGCTAATTATACAGTTAAAGTAATAAATTGTCAATATGGGGAGAATATTTTTTGCATTTTGGCACAAATGAAACAATATAAAACAGCAACATCTCTATAAAAATTAAAAAAGCCCAAAACAGGGCTTGACCAAAACAAATGCGCCTGGTATAATGGTTTTGTAGGATTGAACAAACTTGCCATATTTTTTCACATTTTTTAAAAATTGAATCTGCATATTTGATATGCACCTCAAAAAGTCAGACACTTTCCGGTGCATATCACACATCCGCCTTTCTTAATCGAAACCGCATTGCATCCCCAAACAAATCCACTCTTTATGCCATAAGCCGTTCACCGTATGATTTTGTAAATGTGCGGCTTTTTCGAAACGGGCAACGGACTGATGGTGATCGCAGCAAGGAATTTCTTTTCCGCCTCTGCGATCAGATCGGCACTGTCGGTGTGCAGTTCACAAAGAACATCACCCTTATGTACGCGATCGCCCACTTTTTTGCGCAGAATGACTCCTGCGCTGTAGTCGATTCTGTCCTCCTTGGAAGCCCTGCCCGCGCCGAGAATCATAGCAGTGTTGCCCACAACCTCCGCATTCATGCCGGTAAGGAATCCGTCTGCCGTCGCACACACGATGTGAGTGTAATGTGCCAGTGGAAATTTCCAAGGCTGTTCAATAAAAGAAACATCTCCGCCCTGCGCTGCGATCCATTCTTTCATCTTTTCATAAGCCGCACCGGAAGAAAGCGCCTGTTCCACGCGGCAGCGTGCTTCTTTTTCGGAAATACTGTACATGAGTGAGATCATTTGAGTTGCAAGCTCTACGCACACATCGCGCAATTCGCCCTTTTCCTCATTTCTTAAAATAGCAATCGCTTCCTTGACCTCCAGTGCATTGCCGATAGCGTTGCCGAGCGGTGCATCCATATCGGAAAGCAATGCCGCCATATTTCTGCCGCATGCTTTGCCGATGTCTACCATCTTTCTCGCCAATATCTCCCCATTCTCCGGGGTCTTCATAAAAGCGCCTCTTCCGACTTTGACATCAAGAACGATGGTTTTAGATCCCGCAGCTATTTTTTTGCCCATGATGCTGGAAACGATCAGCGGAATACTGTCAATCGTTCCCGTCACATCTCTCAGCGCATACAACTTCTTGTCGGCCGGTGTCAAGTCACCCGACTGACCGATGATCGCAAGACCGACCTCTTCCACCTGTTTAATAAACTGATCTTCGCTCAATGTCACAGAAAAGCCGGGAATGGACTCCAGTTTGTCGACCGTTCCGCCGGTGTGCCCCAAACCTCTGCCTGACATTTTAGTCACTTTGCCCCCTAGCGCCGCAACGATCGGAGTAACGATCAAAGACGTCTTATCTCCTACCCCGCCGGTAGAATGCTTATCGACAGACAGATCTCCGAACATCGAAAGATCCATAGTGTCCCCTGATTCGGCGACCGCTTTTGTAAGCGTTACCGTCTCGCGATCGGTCATCCCCCGAAAATAGATCGCCATGGCAAATGCAGACGCTTGATAATCGGGGATGTCTCCCTTCACATATCCGTCGATAAAAAAGCGGATCTCTTCGTCGGTCAGCTCTTCTCCGAGTTTCTTTTTGTTAATTACATCGATCATTCTCATCGAAACAGTTCTCCTTAGATCAGTTGATGTAGGCAGGTCCAAATGCCAACGGCAAAAGCGCATCAAGACGATAAACATCAAATTCTTCCGCACTTTTCACCACTAAAATCTCAAAATCTCTCGCGCAAAACTCCGCCATTACTTGACGGCAAACGCCGCAAGGTGGGAATGCGCCCTCAATCTTACCGTTTTTGCCGCCGCAGACCGCGATCTTTTCAAATTCTCGCACTCCTTCACTGACAGCCTTAAAAAAGGCTGTCCGTTCCGCACAAACAGTCGGAGTGTAGGAAGCGTTTTCGATATTACATCCGGTAAACACTCTGCCACCCTTTGACAAAAGTGCCGCACCCACATTATAACCGGAATAGGGTGCATAGGACTTTCCCATTGCTTCAATGGACAGTTCCGCAAGTTGTTGATCGGTCATATTTGATCCTCTCTTTGCGCAGTAAAATAAATATCCGTTTTCAACCCGTTTTTCAGTTCTTTCCGCAATCTTTCAAAAGGCTTTCCCCTTCGCCACTGTAACGAACACCGAGATAGTCCGCGACAGTCGCTGCAATATTACAAAAGCCTGTGCGCGTGCCGAGATTGATCGGTTTCACAGCGTTACCATACACCACAAGCGGAGTGTATTCTCTGGTATGGTCTGTGTGACTGTCACCCGGATCACATCCGTGATCGGCAGTGATCAAAAGAAGATCCCCTTCCTTCATCTTTGCCGTAAAAGTAGGCAGCCACTTGTCAAATGCCGCAAAAGCTTTTGCATAACCATCGATATCCTGTCTGTGACCGTACAGCATATCAAAATCCACAAGATTTGTAAAGCAAAGACCTTCAAAATCGCGATCGAGCGCATCAAATGTTTTTGCCATGCCCTCTTCATTTGAATGAGTAAACACCTTGTCGGAAATACCCTTTCCTGCAAAAATATCATAAATCTTGCCAACGGCATAAACATCCTTGCCCGCCGCAACGATATCGTCAAGCACTGTTGCCGTGGGCGGCGTCAGCGAAAAATCGTGTCTGTTTGCCGTGCGCTTGAAGTTTCCGGATGTTCCGACAAAGGGACGTGCGATCACTCTACCCACCGCATGCTCACCCATTAGCATATCCCTTGCAATTCTGCAGTATTCATATAGTGTTTCAAGTGGAACGATGTCCTCGTGCGCCGCGATCTGGAAAACGCTGTCTGCGGAGGTATATACAATCAGTGCACCGGTCTTCATATGCTCTTCGCCATAATCCTTGATGACTTCAGTGCCGGAATAGGGCATGTTACACAACACATCCCTGCCAACCGCCGCACGGAATTCATCAAGCAATTCTTTTGGGAAGCCACTCGGATAGGTCGGTAACGGCTTTGAGGAAACGATCCCGGCAATTTCCCAATGCCCGATCGTGGTATCTTTTCCCATAGAACGCTCCTGCAACCGTGCAACAGCTGCAAGCGGCGCGTTTTCCTTCGGAAGATAACCTTGTCCGTCAATGTTGCCCACCCCCATTTTCCTCATGCTTTCAAAGCGAAAAAAGGGAGAAGTCGATATTCTCTTTAAAGTGTGACAATCTTTGTCACCAAACGCCGCGGCATCCGGCATTTCGCCAATCCCGCAGGAGTCCAAAACGATTAAAAATACTCTTTTCTTCATGGCTTTTCACCTCTTCAAAGGATTTTTTCCTTTGTAAATCTTGCAATATCCACTCAGCCGAGTTTGACCGCCGTTTTCAGTGCCAGTTCCATCATCTCAGTGAAGGAATTCTGACGTTCTTCCGCAGTGGTCGCTTCCCCTATTACCAAATGATCAGAGATGGTGCAGATCGCCAGTGCGTTTTTGCCGGCTCTTGCAGCATTCATATACAGCGCTGCCGCTTCCATTTCGACTGCCATCACGCCCATTTTTCCCCATGCATTCAAGCCCTTGAAACATTCGGGAAGTCCCTCCGGATCGCCGTAGAAAGCGTCTGAAGAAAGGATATTGCCAACATGGTATTTTGTCCCCATTTCATCTGCGATATCGGTACACGCCTTCAACATCTTATAGGAGCAACTCGGCGCAAAATTTCCGGGCAGATGGAATTGGCTCTGATAGTTCGAATCTGTGCAAGCGCCGATACCCATCACAATCTCGCGAACATGAATTTTTTCGCTCATCGCACCGGCAGAGCCGATACGCATAATGTTCTCAACGCCGAAAAAGTTAAACAATTCATAAGAATAAATGCCGATCGAGGGCATACCCATGCCGCTTGCCATGACAGAAACACGCATACCGTTATAAGTACCGGTATAGCCCTGAATACCACGAACATTATTCACAAGTTTGGCGTCGGTCAAAAAATTTTCCGCAATGAATTTTGCGCGGAGCGGATCGCCCGGCATTAAAACCGTATTTGCAAAATCCGCAGGGGTTGCGTTAATATGAGGGGTCGGATAATTTGCCATATTCTTCTCCATTCCGCCGCACTGTGACGGCTCTAAATCTGTTTTCCGTTCTGTAATAAATCAATAGCCGTTTCCTTGGTCTTCCGCCTTAACGATCTTGACGATCCGACTGGTTCCCAATCTTGAAGCGCCGAGATCGATAAAATTTTCTGCATCATCAATTGAGGAAATGCCGCCTGCCGCCTTGATCTTCACATGCGGCGCAACATGTGCCGCAAAAAGAGCAACATCTTCTTTGGTGGCACCCGCCTTTGAAAACCCGGTAGAAGTCTTGATGTAGTCCGCGCCGGATGCTGAAACAATCTCGCACATCTTGATCTTCTCTTCCTCGGTCAAGAGACATGTCTCGATGATCACCTTTAACAGTTTCCCACCGCAGGATGCCTTCACCGCCTTGATCTCGTCAAGCAGTTCGTCGTACTTTTTATCCTTTAGCCAACCGATGTTGATGACCATGTCGATCTCATCTGCGCCGTTTTTGACGGCATCTTCCGTTTCGAAGCATTTGGTCGCTGTGGTGGAATAACCGTTAGGAAATCCGATAACCGTGCAAATTGCCAATTTATCGCCGACATAGTCCTTTGCCTCTTTCACATAACTTGCGGGAATACAGACCGACGCCGTACCATATTTGATCCCGTCGTCGCAGATCGTCTTGATCTCTGCCCAAGTTGCGCCTTGAGAGAGCAGTGTATGGTCACACTTTGCGAGAATTTCCTTGATTTCCATAGTTATTATCTCCTTTATTCTTCAACCAAATCATTTTCTGCAGGATCACCCACGGCAGTACCGGAGATCAACGCACGATAGCATTTATAGCACATACCCTCATAGCGATCGTTGCCGCCGAGGCACACCTGCGCACCCTCCGTGACGATCCTTCCATCATCGTCAAATCGAGCATTCACCGTTGCCTTTCTTCCGCATTTACAGATCGATTTGATCTCTGTAATGCTGTCCGCAATCTCTAAAAGCCGTTTGCTTCCCGCAAAAAGTTTGGTCTGAAAATCGGCACGCAATCCGAAGCAAAGCACCGGCACGTCCAAAAGATCCGCCACATCCTTAAGTTCATTCACCTGTTTTTCGGTCAAAAACTGGCATTCATCGCAGATAATGACATCCACCGTACGTGTCTGAATATTCGCTTCTACCGTGCGCTCGTACAAATTCATCTCCGCACCGACCGCCTCCGCCTCGGCATACAACCCCACGCGAGATCTTACAAGGGTGCGAATGATCCCGCTTTCATCGACCGCATCATCTCTGGTGTCGGTAGCAGGCTTGATCAGCCAAACGCGCTTTTCTTTTTCTTCGTAATTGAACTTGGTCATCAATGCCTGTGCCGTTTTCGAACTGCCCATCGCACCGAATTTAAAATATAGTTTTGCCATGCTACCCGTCCTTTTGGTTCAAGAAGATATCTTTAAATTCTCACACGACCGAAATGTGCAAAAGAGGGCTATGCGACGCCGTTTTTCGGTGTTCATAGCCCAAGCATTCAGTCGTCGCAGTTCTCCCAGTTATGAAACACCTCAGTGACATCATCATCATCCTCAAGGTGCTCCAACAATAAATTCATATGCTTGATATCATCCTCGTCTGTCAGCGTAACATAGGTCGATGGGATCTTTTCCACTTCGCAAGAAGCAATGGGATATCCTGCCGCAACCAACGCATCTCTGACTGCATCAAGGTCTGCCGGTTCGGTCTTGATGATATACGCCTCCTCTTCAGCGGCAAAATCGGACGCACCCGCTTCAAGCGCAGCCTCCATGATCTTGTCTTCCTCATATTCTCCGTCCTCATCCTCGATGACAATCGTACCGCAGTCGGAGAACATATAACCAACACATCCGGTATTACCGAGGTTTCCGCCAAACTTGTCAAAATAATGGCGAACATTTCCTGCGGTACGGTTGCGGCTATCAGTTGCCGCGCGCACAATCACTGCGACTCCGGACGGACCGTAGCCTTCGTAGTACATTTCTTCATAATCTACGGCATCCGTGCCGGAAGCCTTTTTGACGATGCGGTCAATGTTATCGTTCGGTACGTTGAGACTCTTTGCCTTTGCAATGAGGTCACGCAATTTACTGTTCGAAGTGGGATCCGGACCACCTACCTTAACGGCCATTGCGATCTCCTTACCGACCTTGGTAAAAACCTTTCCTCTTTGTGCGTCTGTTTTTTCTTTCTTGTGTTTGATATTATTCCATTTGCTGTGTCCGGACATATATTTCGATCCTTTCCTTATAAAATCGCCTTTGCGCGGCAAAAATTCACATCTTTACATCATAGTATACCATATCCACTCTGTTTTTGCAACCGTTTTTCCGAGAAAAAAGCAAAAAAGAATGAGATTTTCACGGTTTTTTCATCTTTTTCCCCTTTACAAATCACAAAAAAAGTATATACTGTTTATATGTAATTTGTAGAATTTATTTATAGAGACCAAAAACGAAAGAAGAAATCGATTATGAAACTGCAACACAAACTCACGGCGCTGGCGTTCGCCGGTCTGATACTGTTTTCCCTGACCTCCTGCAAACAACCGCCAAACGAATTACCACCGGATCTCCCGGGGCAAAGCGCTCCGTCAATCGCTGCAAACTCTCCTGTTCCCATCGGATCAGCAATTATAGAGCAGCCGAACAGCCCGGTAGTGGGAGAAACAAGCGGCGAATACGACTGTTCCGTGACATTCACGGGAGAAAGTGCGAACGTCTCGGGAACAGGAGTAACAGTCAAGGATAACATCATTACCGTCACCAAAGCAGGCAAATATCTCTTTTCAGGCAATCTCACCGGACAATTGCAGGTCAATACCGATGAGGATGCCGAGGTACTGCTTTATCTGAACGGTGTTGGTATCACAGGAGACAAAAACGCGGCGATCTACATTCTCTCCGCCCCCAAACGAGTTACGCTCTTCACTGTCACAGGCTCAAAAAACATTCTGACAGATGCTGACAGCTATCAGTATGACGAAGAAGCAGATGAACCGTCTGCATGTCTTTATTCAAAGGACGATCTTCATTTAGACGGTGAGGGAGAATTATATATTTCTTCCGCCGCCATGAAAGGAATCTATTCAAAAGATGACCTGAAGATCCTGTCCGGCACGATACAAGTCACCTCCTCGGATGACGGCATACGAGGAAAGGACAGTCTGATCATCGCAGGTGGGAACATCACCGTTGTATCGGGATGCGATGCCATGAAGGCGTCGGGAGATCCGGAGAAAGAAAAAGGAGTCTTCATGATGACAGATGGGGAGGTCCACCTCGAAGCCAAGGACGATGGAATTGATGCCGCAGGAAAGCTGACCGTGTTGGGCGGACACCTTGCGATCCGAACAGGTGAAGGTTCTGCTGACAACCAAAACAACGGCAACAACGATTTCGGCTTTGGCGGCGGTCATCGCCCTACAAACGGCGGCTGGGGCGGCAAATGGGATCAAAATAATAATAATAATAATAATAATAATAATAACGACCAAAACACCGATGGAAAGGGAGATAAGGGCATCAAGAGTGACACTGAAATCCTGCTCGCAGGCGGAAATATTGAGATCGACAGTTATGACGATGCCGTACACGCTGCAGACGAAATCACCATCAGCGGTGGCACGCTTATCGTTTCCGCAGGCGATGACGGCATACACTGCGACAAAAACATTATAATTTCAGACGGTAGCATCCGCGTCACCGACAGTTACGAAGGTATTGAAGGACAGTACATCACCGTGTCCGGCGGAACGATCCACGTAGCCGCACGGGATGACGGTTTCAACGCCACCGACGGTTCTGCTTCCGGCGGCATGGGCGGCAGACCGGGCGGATTTGGCAGTGGACAGGACGCCCTCATTACGATCAGCGGTGGCTACATCTTCATTGACGCTGCCGGAGATGGACTCGATTCAAACGGCGATATCAAACAAACCGGTGGCACGGCTATCGTGTATGGTCCTTCGGATAACGGAAACGGGGCTCTCGACACCGGCGATGGCAGAGAAAACGGATACTTTATGGAAGGTGGAACACTTCTCGCCATCGGCTCATCTGGCATGGCAGAAGTCCCCGAAACAACTGTCATGTCCATCCTTTCGGTTAGAACCTCGACCATATCGTCAGGCACGAGCCTCTATATCCTCGACAAAAATGGGAACTGCGTCGTTGCCTTCGAGACAACCAAGAGTATTTCCTCCATCATCTTCGCTTCCGATCGGGTGACAAACGAACAACTCACCGTCTATTCCGGCGGCACATTGCCGACACTGACCGATCACGTTACTTTCTTCCCGGAAAAGGCGCCGACCGGTGGAAACAAACTTCAAACAAGATAAAACTCAGGGCTGTAATAAGACCTTACTTATCGATCTTATTACAGCCCATATTTATTAAACTCTGTCTCTTTTTTTGCCCTTCAACACCGAAGACAAAGGCTTGTAGAGCGGAAATACGATCGCCGACACCAACAAACATTTGACAACAGTAAAAGGAAGATTAAAAACAGTCAAGCAAAAGAACAAATTGCCACCAAGCGGTAAAATGGTCTCATACATCGAAAGGAGCACTTCCCTCGGAAGCATAAACTCGATGTAAAGCGGATAGATCAGCAGATAATTGCTTACCACACTAAACACTCCACAGGCAAACGAACCAACAAGACAACCGATCAATGCGCCCTTACGGTGTTTTGTTTTGTGATAGATTCCTCCTGCCACTGTCACAAAGACTGCTGAAATCAGAAAATTGGACATTTCTCCGATGCCGAGCGTAGCAGTCACTGACAGGTGGAACAGGTTTTTTACCAGGCAAACTGCCACTCCCCAGATCGGTCCAAGAGCAAAGGAAGCAAGCAATGCCGGCAGATCAGACAGATCGAATTTCAAAAAAGCCGGCATCAGCGGTACAGATACCTCGATCAACTGTAAAACAAAGCTGAGTGCTGACAAAACACCCGTCACTGCCAATGGACGAATAGATTTTTTTTTCTTATTCATAACAGATACCTCTTTTTGTAACATTTTATCCGCAGAAAAAGCGGACAATTCCGGCAACGGGAGAAGAAAAAGCAATACCGCATTTTCAGTCTATTCGCCTTTCACAAAAGAGAAAAAGCCCCACAAATAAAATAGGGGGCTTTCTTTACAAAACTGTATAGTCTCTCTTTTATCATCCGGACTATACCGTCGGTCAAGGATTCGCACCTTGTCGGCGCCTATCGGCGTTCGCGGACTTATCTATTACAGAATCACCGCCGGTGTGGAATTACACCATCCCCCAAAGATCAGAAATATTCAAACAATAATAATACATTTGCGTACTATTTGAAACATCGGCAGAACAACAAGTGTCCTGCCGATGTTGAAGTCGCGTTTTGATAACCTAAAGGTCATCTAATTGAAATCATCTATCTTAATTATTCAACGATTTCAGCTACAACGCCGGAGCCAACGGTTCTACCACCTTCACGGATAGCGAAACGAAGACCCTGCTCAATAGCAATAGGAGTGATCAATTCAACAGACATGTTGACGTTATCACCGGGACGGCACATCTCAACGCCTTCAGGAAGGGAAATGGTACCGGTAACGTCGGTGGTTCTGAAGTAGAACTGCGGTCTGTAACCGGAGA
>CAZUWA010000036.1:0-12450 GCA_964623895.1 uncultured Lachnospiraceae bacterium
AGGATAACGGATAACGTCCGCCGAAGGCAACTTCAGGGAAAGTGCAACAGAAATAGACCGCCTGCCCAAAGCAGGTAAGGATGGAAAGGCGAGGTAAGAGCTCACCGGCATTGTGGTAACACCGTGCAAATGTAAACCCTATCCGAAGCAACACCGCATGTGGGTGCCATATGGCAGGTCTGCCCGACCGATACCCACGGGTGGCACACGGTCAAAATCCGTGGAGCGTCGTGGTAACACGCCGTCATAGATAGATGAATGCAACCCGACTTCAATCGGGGACAGAACCCGGCTTACAGATGCGGTTGACACCTTTTTGCAGATATCTCTATTGAAAGGACGCCGTCCATGCCTCTCGACTTACAGAACAAACTCATTCTTGCACCGATGGCAGGGGTCAGCGACCGTGCTTTTCGCTCGATCTGCATCGAAATGGGTGCGGATTACACCATCACCGAAATGATCTCCGCTAAGGCACTCTCCTTTCACGATCAGAAGACCGCCATGCTTGCTCGCATATTAAAAGATGAACAACCGATCGCCATTCAAATCTTTGGTTCCGAACCGGAACTGATGGCGCGCGCCGCCGAAATGCTTTCCACGGGGAATTATCCGGGGTGCGTTTCCGACTGCTTGCCGGCGGCAATCGACATCAATATGGGTTGCCCGGTACACAAGATCGTAACAAATGGTGAAGGAAGTGCCCTCATGAAAGATCCGGTCCGTGCGAAAGAGATCGTCGCCGCCGTTGTAGATTCCTCAGCCGTTCCGGTAACCGTCAAAATGCGCGCAGGCTATACCTCCGACAGCATCAATGCTGTAGAAATCGCTACTCTTTGCGAAGAAGCGGGTGCGGCAGCAGTCACGGTACACGGACGCACAAGAATGCAACAATACCGCCCTCCCGTGGATCTTGAGATCATTAGAGAAGTCAAACACGCAGTCAATATTCCGGTAATCGGCAATGGGGAGATCATGACGGCAGAAGATGCTTTCAAAATGAAAAAACAAACCGAATGTGACAGCCTGATGATCGCACGCGGTGCGGAAGGAAATCCATTCCTTTTTGCCGAGATCAAAGCAATGTTTTCCGGCAAAGATTATTCACCACCCAATGTTGCCACGCGCTTGAGGACTGCTCTTGAACATCTTCATCGATTGGTAGCCGACAAAGGAGAGTACAGCGGAATGTTAGAAGCGCGCAAGCATATCGCATGGTATATCAAAAATATTCCCGGCGCACCTGCCATGCGCGATCGAATCAATCGTACCGATTCGGTCGATGTTTTGCGTGTTATGCTGGAAGAAGAGATCAAAAAAGCAGAGTTTTATGCCTAAAACGGCAAAACTCTGCTTTTTATTTACTCTTCAGGACAACGCGCCGCTTCCGTACAGATAAAGGATAAACACAGTCACCACAACGGCGGCAACACCCGCACCGATAAGGGCAAAGCGCAGAGTCTTTTTTCTGCTCTTTTGATATTCCTCGATCAGTATACGGTCTTCTTCCTTCTTTTTCGCTTCCAATTCTTCTTCAGTCAGTTCCGGTTCTTCTGACTCAACGCCTTCATCATCACTTTCTTCTTCAAGCCCTTCTTCGACATCCCCATCCGATTCTTCAAGATCGGAATCCTCCTCAACAGTCAACACCGCTTCTTCGAACTGCTCTCTGCGTTTGAGTTCTTCGACCATAAAATAGATAGTATGTTCCGGAAGATCTCCACCTTCTTCCTCCAACGCCTTTTTGATCTCCTCCTCGCTCATCGACATGATGTCCATCTTACTGTAACCTGCCATATCTTCCTCCTTCAGGTCCTATTACCGAACAGTTTCAATTCTTCCGGACGCTCGGTAAAGACCGCACCGTCAAAGCCGTTTTTTTCAAGATTGCCAAGCAGCTTGCCCACCTTTTTTGGCTTAGGAAAAAGAGCACAGTCATACTCTGCTCGAAGCCCTTCTGCCAGGGCATATGCTTCGATATAATCTCCCTCGTAAATAACTCCCAATTTTTTCCTTGTTCCTTCCACTTTCATGCCTTTTTCTTTTAAAATGCCGAAAATGCGCTCAAAGCCAATGGAAAAACCGACTGCCGGTACTTGTTCACCAAGGAATTTACCGACAAGATTGTCATATCTGCCACCACCTGCGATCGCTCCCGGATACCCCGGCAACGAAACCTCAAAAACAGTGCCTGTATAGTAACCCTGCCCTCTGATAAGCGTCAGATCGAACTGCACATAATAGCGATCCTGCGCCAACGCAAGAGAAGCCAACTCAATCCTTTGAAGCCTTTCTGCCGCATCGCAGTCTCCGCCGACAAACTCAACGACTCTTTGCAACGTCATTTCTTCTTCAAACAGTTCCTTTAGCTGCGCAACGGAATCTGCAGAACATCCCTTTTCCGTTAATTCCGCAGAAACACCGTCCATACCGATCTTATCAAGCTTGTCAAGCGATATGCAAACGCTGTCAAACCGTTCCGGTTCGAAACCGCACTTTACCAAAACAGTGCGCAGTAATCTTCTGTCATTGATCTTGACGGTAAAATCTTTAAAACCGACCTTTAAAAGTGCCTTGGCAGTAGTTGCGATCAGTTCGATCTCGCATTCACAACTTTCGTCACCCAAAATGTCAATATCACACTGCACAAACTCTCTCATTCTTCCCTTTTGCGGACGTTCCGCGCGATAAACGCGGTCTGTCTGGATACACTTAAAAGGCGCGGGCAATTCATTACGATTATTCGCAAAATATCTGCAAAGCGGCAATGTCAAGTCGTACCGCAATCCCAGATCCGCCAATTCCTTCGGATCTGCACTTTTGATTGCTTCCTCTAATTTTTCTCCTCTTTTCATCACTTTGAAGATAAGGTTCAGATTTTCCCCGCCTTCGCTTTTGTCAAGGTTTTCAATATCCTCCAATATAGGAGTGGTAATACGGTTATAGCCCGCGGCTCTGTAGACTGCGAGAATGGTATTCTGCAAAGCGTCCCGTTTCGCTGTATCGGCGGGCAAATAATCATTCGTTCCTTTTACCGGTGTGATCTTCATATCCTGGCTCTCTTTCTCAAACATTCTGTTTCTTCAAACGGTCAATGTCGATCTCTTCTGTGATCGGCACGCCATATTTCTGGGCAGTTTCCCGTGCCCAACGCTCGGAAGACGGATCATATACATCTTCCGGATGATGCGCATCCGTACCAAGAATGGCGGTCACACCGCACTCTCCGAGTAATCGCACGTAATTCTCCGTCGGATATCGCCTCTGCTCTCTGACACCGAGCAAATTGATCTCAAGTGGCATACCGCATGCGGCAACTTCGGTAATCATCCTCTTCATTTCCCGTTCATAGAGCACACTGTCGCCGGTAAAGGCAATCAGATCCGGGTGCGCCAAATAGGAAAAAAGTCCTGTTTTCGCACCTTCGATTACCGCGTTTATATACGATTCAAACCAATCGGGATCATCACACGCTCTCGCGGAATACCGCAACCGCTCCTCATCTCCCGGAAAATGCTCGCCCATGATCAAATAGTCCAGTCCTTTTCCTCTTATGAGGTCGAGAAATTTATCAAAAGTGCGCGGATAATACTCTGCTTCCAATCCGATCAGGATACGAATTTCTTTTTTATATTCTTCACGCAAAGCAACCAACGTTTCAAGATAGTCTTCAAGCTGTTCCGGGCGCATTCTGAAAGAAGAATAATAATCGCCTTCAAAAATGTACGGAGCATGATCGGAAAAGCCGATGGTCTCCAATCCCGCTTTGATCGCATTTTCAATATACATCCGCTCTTCACCGTCGGCATGATTACAACGGTAGGTATGAATATGGTAGTTTTTTCTCATTTTTATGACCCCCAACTTTCCTGCGGAATTGCAACTGTTTGAAAAATAGGTTTGAAAGACCTGTCTGTCAAACCTCCTTCTCCAAAGGCTACTCTTTCTCCTGTATTTTCATTTCCTTGGCGCGCCTACGCTTCTCTTTTCCCTCGATCCTTCCCTTTCTGCCACCGTTTCTACCGGGACGAAAAAATTGGAAAATGATAGTAGCCATCACGATACCGACGGCAAGACCTACACATACATACAGTGTATTGAGTGCTTGACCAAACGCCAAATCCCGCTCCCTTTGCACGAGATACGCCATGCAGTAATAGAGCGATCCTCCCGGAACAGACGGAATTAACCCCGGGATCAAGAAAATAGTGGTCGGCGTTTTTTGAATCCTCGCCATGATTTCTGCATAACAGGTCAAAATAAAGCCACCGCAAACATTGGCGATAATAATCTTCGGAAGCGAAAAATCAACCGGCAAATTCATCGTTACTTCATAAGCAGCTGTACAGAGCATTCCACCAATCGTTGTAAAGATAACACGCTTATACGGAACGCCAAACAGCACCGAAAAGCCGAGCGATCCCAATCCTCCCGCAATGACAATCGGGATAAATGCCACCTTACCTGAAGTGACAACGGTACTGTCGCCCATCAACAGCATAACGCCGGTAAATCCGGTAGCGATCGCCCCTGCCGTCAGCACACACTGTAACATCTTGACAGATCCGGATACGATCTCTCCACAAAGCAAATCTCTGACCGCATTGCCAAGCGCCAGTCCCGGAATAAGCAACATAATCACCGAAATGTTTGCAACCGCAGGATTTAACGGAATAAAATCTCCGAACAATTTTCCTGCCATGGCAATAAGAAGACTGCCCACTGCCGACATGATCACAGTATAGGCGATCTGATTCAGTTGTTTCGGACTGTTAAAGTCCATCAGACAGATCACTAAGCCCACCAATCCGCTCAAAATCGCATCAAAAATGCCACCGCCGAAAAAGAACGCGAAACCGAATGCGCCGATAAAACCGCCGACGTACCGCAGCCACAAAGGGTAAGAAGTTTTGATGCGGAGAGCAGCGATTTTTTCCTTCAGACTCGTTGGGTCAGGCTTTTGGGAACAAATCATTCTGGACATTCCGTTCAGTTTTTCGATTTTATACAGGTCATTGGCAGAGCCGTACACTCTGCGAACCTGTGTGAAAGTACGGTCATCGGGCATCTCGATGGTTGCCATAATGAGTGAAGTCATCGCAAATATTTCCACTCGCACAGCACCATAAGCCCGGCAGATCCGTTCCCCGGTATCCTCCACACGATGAATCTCGGCGCCGCATTCCAACATACTCTCGCAGATATCCAGTGCTACCGTCAATATAGTGTTCGGATCATACGTGGCTGTAACGATCTGTTGTTCTATCATACTCATTTCCTCATTTTGTCCATTCACATTCAAGAATGTACTGTCTCCCGGAGCATTCTGAATGTCTCATCTTCCCCGTTCACGGCAAGATGATATAACACCGCCTCCAGATCTTTGGCGGTGTCGGGGTGCATCTGCCACCTGCCGTTGCTGTTCATAAAATACTCGTAAGGGGAAGCATCCGTATACTCCGCACCCTTGTATACCTTGCTCGCCGCAATACGATCACAGACCATTTCCACAAAGTACTTCTTCGGCATCGGCACGCACATATATTGCTTCGTTTGAAGGTTTACATCGTTCCAGTATTCAAAATGATGCTTATTTCGTCCTTTATGATGCATCCAAGCCTCGGAATATCCCTTCTCCTTCCGTTCCCCATCGTTTGGAGAACGATTGCCTGTATAGTATTTTGCACCAACCGAAAACTCAGCGATACTGTATTTCGAAAGATCATGCACCAATCCCTGAAGGGGAATCCCACATTTGAAACAATGTTTCATCACCAAATGTCTGTGCTTTGTAATCGTGCAAAAATGTTTCCACGCCTTCTTCATATCCCGATCTTTCAATCCTTTTTCACAATGCAAAAATAATCGCTCGGTTCTCTGGGATTGCCACCATTCGCATTGATTTGTCTGCCGTTAAAGTACATATATACCGATCCTCCGCCATCCAAATTATACGCTACCGTAGCGCCTTCCTCATACATCAAATGGGAAAGTTCCGGAAAGGTCATTCCTTTCGAATATCCCTTGTCTCTTCCATCCACCGCCACGAGAATAAAATGTCCGTCCTCTGCCTGTCCGATCGCCGAACGCGGATTGGACGCCAAAAAGCCGACACCAGTCGTGACATTATAATAACTATAATTTTCGTTGATACGAAAATCCTCATTTTTATCCCGCGGACTGCCGTCTTCATTCAAAAGAGATGGTCCGAAAGTAAGAATGTGATAGAGGTTTTCATCCGCCAGAACTTTTTCGGAATCAAGTGTATCCCCGTCAAGGATCTTCATCTTTCCATCCTTACCGATTGCACAAACGTCGATGCCGTCGGTATAGCGATCCTTCCACAATTTACCTCCACGAACATACAATCCCCATTTGCGTGCCGAAACAAAATCGGTATTAAGGAGGAGCAGTGCACCCGTCTCAGCAATCGCCTGTTCGGGTGTTCCGGTGGTATATTTTCCGTTCTCATCGGTTAGGACATGTCCCACCAACTGGGAGATATTTTCGATATACACATCTGCCACATACGCCGTGATCTTTCCGGTCAAAATACCATAGCTGACACGGCGAATATAAATCGCACAGTCTTCTCCGAGATAACTGCCGATCTCTTCTTCCGTTCTAAAGGTCAAATAACTCTCTCCACGGTTTTTGCCTGCCATAGCCGCTTCCCGCAGTGCCTCGTAATTCTGCGGAATTTCACAAATAGTAGCAAACGACGGATCATCCTGCGCGATGTTTGAATGTGACGGCAGTGTGGATGAAGCATTCGGCTCGGTTACTATGATCGGTCCGCTTTGGCG
The DNA here is from genome assembly GCA_964623895.1 of uncultured Lachnospiraceae bacterium. Taxonomy (GTDB): domain Bacteria; phylum Bacillota; class Clostridia; order Oscillospirales; family CAG-272; genus UBA11512. The sequence continues at coordinate 6,807 of CAZUWA010000036.1, forward strand.
ACACCCAACGGTTAAAAACAAAAAACAACAAGCAAGCGCCGCCGCGATCAATCTCCTTTTCATTCTTCTTGATCCTCTGAAAACACAATATCGCATACTCCTTCATTATATGTTATTATACTACCACCGAAAAAGAAATTTGTCAAGAGAGAAAAGAAGGAAACCGGAAATTTTAGACAGAATCCAAACTAAAATTTCAACTTTAAAAGTTGACAAAAAAGAAGAAATATGGTACAATAACTATGTTTGATAAAGCACAAAGGAGAAACGGAAAATGAAGACTGCAGACTACCGATTTGATCCGGATAAGCCAAATATTTCGCCCGACTACATTGGGGAACTGGTCAGAACCCACGGTATCACCGCAGATGTTCTTCTTTGCGTCAAGACCGACCGTTCTCCCGAACTGTTTTCCACCGACTGCTATCTGGTTGCCACTGCCGATACTCTCTGTCGCATATGCGGAGTCAGAGGTGTTTCGGTAGACAGGGGTGCGCGCTTTACCGAGACATCCTTCGAAAAATGGAAACTTTCCGACCTGTCCCGTTTTCAGGTGGAGGAACTGGTCTCTTCCTGCAGGTTGACCGCCTTCCATGGCACACAAAAACTGCTGATTGCCAACGCAAGCAAGAGGTATCAGAACGATCTGCGAACGGTCACACGTTATCTTGAAGCACCTTCAAAAGACGGGCAATTTTCTCATGAAAGAGAACGTCCTGACTTTCCGCCGGAAAGAGGGCATCATGCCTTTCCGCCAAAAGAAGAATTCTGTCCAAAGTGCGGAAATCGTTATCCAAATCCAGATACAAAGCTCTGCCCCAATTGCTCCGGCAAAAGCAAGGTCATTCGCCGCACAGCTGCTCTTTTTAAAGGCTACAGATTCCGTCTGTTTGCCGTTATTCTTCTCCTTGTTTTAAGCGGTGCACTGTCGATCGTAACTCCCTATATTTCCAGCGGTTTCTTATATGATGAAGTGTTGGATGTTGCGGGCGCATACTACGGCAAACTGATTGCCGTCCTCTTTTTGATCATCACTACTCGCATTTTTTCTCAAATCGTCTCCGCAGGACACAGCCTGTTCACCTCTCTCATCGCGGCAGACATGACCTATGATCTGAAAAAGATCATTTTCTCTTCCATCAACCGTCTGTCGGTCAACTTTTTCACATCCCGCAAGACCGGCGGTCTCATGACACAAGTCAATTCCGATGCAGATACGATCTATTGGTTCTTCTGCGAAGGGATTCCCTATTTTGCCGTCAATATCGTACAGGTGATCGCCGCGGCGGTCGTAATGTTTTTGCTGAGTCCTCCGCTTGGTCTGGTCGCAGTCATTTTCCTGCCTGCCGCTTTTTTTGCTATTCGCGCAGTATTCGGCAAGATGAACGTCTTACATAACCGCAGATTCGGCAGGCGCAGTGCATTGAACGGTCTTCTCTCCGATATGCTGGGCGGTGTGCGCGTCGTCAAAGCATTTTCCGGAGAAGCGGAAGAGAAAAAGCACTTTGACCAAAGAAGCCGTGATCTTGCAAAAGCGGAACTAAACACATCCGTCTACTCCATCAAGGTCTTCCCCGGAATTGAATTGTTAATGCGCATGGGGAACATTTTGGTTTGGGCATTGGGCGGTGTCATGATCCTTCTGGGGCTAACCAATCCCGGTCTGATCGGTGAACGCACAGTTTTAACCTACGGTCTTCTTGCAACCTTCATCTCCTATGTTTCGATGATCTATTCCCCGCTCTTCAGTCTTGTCAATATGCTTACCGAAGCATCCAATGCCGTCAACGCTATGGGTCGACTCATCGAGATCATTGATGCAAAGCCTGATGTGGTGGAGAAAGAAAACGCTCTTTCTCCGGATCAAATGATTGGAAATGTTTCTTTTGAAAGGGTCAGCTTCGGCTATGAACCGGGACAGACTGTTCTCGATCGCGTCTCTTTCGATCTTTCAGCGGGTAAAACACTGGGAATCGTCGGAAAGACCGGTGCGGGAAAAAGCACCTTGGTCAACCTGATCATCCGACTGTACGACCCGACCGAAGGAGTCATTAAGATCGACGGTATAGATATCAAAGATTTAAAATTTGAGTTTTTAAGAAAAAATGTTGCCATCGTTTCGCAAGACACCTATCTGTTCTCCGGAACGATCCTTGAAAATGTTCGTTATGCCCGCCCTAATGCCACCCTCAAAGAGGTGACGGAAGCGTGCATTGCATCCGGTGCACACGAATTCATCATGAAACTCCGCGATGGATATCAGACCAAGATCGGTGAAGGAAATGCGGATCTTTCGGGCGGTGAAAGACAGCGGCTGTCGATCGCGCGTGCGATCCTAAAAGATCCGAAGATCCTCATTCTCGATGAAGCGACCGCCGCCATGGATACTCGCACCGAAATGATCATTCAACGATCTGTCACTGCACTTTCCAAAGGACGGACGACCATCATCATTGCCCATCGGCTGTCCACTCTCAGAGACGCAGACGAACTCATTGTCATTGATAACAAGACCATTGCAGAGCGTGGCACGCCGGAAGAACTGATCAGAAAAAAGGGTGTTTATTTCGGACTGTATAAAATGCAACTCGAAGCACTGAAAACGATCGGTATTTCGGAAGAATGACCAAAAGGAGATATCAAATGAGATCTGTATATGAAATCGCAGATATCCGTCAGCTTACATCGGACAACTCCCTCATCGTCAAGGAAGGAGACTTTGCCGTTCTCTATCTGTGCACCAAAGAAGAAAAACAACGCATCGGCACGGTAGAAGTCAAACTTGCCTTTCCTTTTGAAAAAACAGATGGATTTATTGTCCTTTTTGATGAAAAGGGGCAGGATGCCGGGCTGATTGAAGACCTAAACACACGCACCCCCGAAGAGCAAGCGACGTTAAGAGAAGAGATCGGCAGACGGTACTATATGCCGATCATCACAGGAATCGTGAAAGTATCCGAACGGTTCAATTCCTCAACATGGGAAGTTCGCACCGCCGAAGGGGCACTTCGTTTTTCCGTCAAAGACACCAACCATTCCCTCATCCACCTCGGCAACAGGCTGATCATTACCGATGCCGACGGAAACCGTTACGATATTCCGGACGTCACGGCACTTCCAAAGAAGGACCGCAGAAAACTGGATATCTATCTTTATTGATGCTATGAGATTACGAAAAAGGAAAAGAGTCCCCGATCTCAAGAAGTGTTTTTTGGCACTCTGTCCGGAATCCGAAAAGAAGGAACTTTTTCAGATCATCGCCTATAACTACCGTGCCGAAGGATCAGGCTTTGTAAAAGTCAAAGGAATCATCGGTATCGATCGGGAAAAGATCACGGTGTTTGAAGACGAAAAACTTCTTCATCGCTATTCTACATCCGATTTTGACGGCGCGTATTTCCTTGCAGATGGGGCTTCAGCACGAATTATATTAAAGGTTCGCGATGAGCGCGTGCTCTTGGCAACGGCGGACCTCTCACAAACCGAACAGTTTGCCGCAACCGCACAGGCTCTTGACCGCTTTTTGACGGAAGGTGTATACTTAAAACCTGCCGCTATCAAAGAAAATTGCTGTCCGAAATGTGGACAGCCCTACCGCCCCGGCAGTAATACCTGTATGCGTTGCAGCAGCAAAAAACAGCAGATCAAGTGGCTTTTTGAAATAATCAAGCCACTGATCCCATGGTTACTGCTCTCAATTCTACTATACGGCATCACCTCTCTTGTCGGACTGATCTCCCCTCAACTGTCCGAACTGATGGTAGACGGTTATCTTAAAAACAATGATGCAGGCGCATCAGATGTTGTTCCGTATTTGTTGGTGGTACTTGCAATGCTACTTTGCACCGTCGCCTCCAGACTGCTTTCAGCATTACGCAGTTATCTCTCGGCGCGCATCGGCGTGCGTGCAACCTTAGACCTGCGCAATTCTGTTTTTGAGAAGGTACAATCGCTTTCTCTTGCAGGTGTTCATCGCCGCACAGCAGGAGAACTAATGCAACGCATCAGCAACGATACCGCTGTAATAAAGGATTTCTTAACAGGAACACTGGGTAGCATCGTCGAACAGTTTGCCACCATTCTCACCATCTCCGCCATCCTCATCTACTATGATATCACAAAAGGAACCTCTCTCTTTTTGCCGGTCATTTTACCGGTCATTCCGGCGCTGATCCTCTATCGGCTCTTCCACAACAAAGTCCACCGCATGTACCACTCGCAGTGGCAGGTCAACTCCAAAGCCAGTTCGATCTTACATGATATTTTCTCCGGCATACGCGTGGTAAAAGCGTTCGGCAGAGAGGAAGCGGAAATCGCACACTATGACAGTGCGATCCGTTCGACACGAGAAGTACAAAGACGCAATGAGACTTTCTGGGCGATCTTCTCCCCTGCCATTAATTTTCTCATGTGCATGGGTGAGTTTTTCATCCTATTCGCAGTGGGCAACAAAATCCTCGGCGGAGAAATGACTCTCGGCGAAATGACCAAGCTTACAGCCTATGCTTCGATGATCTACGGACCGCTTCGTGCAATGTCAATGCTTCCAAGACGCATCACACATGCACTAACATCCCTTTCCAAAATCTACGATCTGATGGAAGATCCGGATGCAATGGGCGAGGAAGAGGATACCATCGAACCGGAGATCTCCGGCAAAGTCACCTTTGAAGATGTTTCCTTTGGATATGAGACAGGCAGACAAGTTTTAAGGCATATTGATTTAGAGATCAAACCGGGCGAAATGATCGGGCTGGTCGGCAGATCCGGTGTAGGAAAGTCGACGCTTACCAACCTCATCATGCGGTTGTACCGTCCTGAAGAAGGAATCATCCGCATTGACGATTATGACCTCTCAACACTGTCAAGCGAGTGCTTGCGCAAAAATGTCGGTTCGGTCCTGCAAGAGACATTCCTATTCTCCGGCACGATCAGGGATAATATTGCCTACGCAAAACCGCAGGCAACGGGGGAAGAGATCATTGCCGCCGCAAAGATCGCCGGCGCACACAACTTTATCATGAAGTTGCCGGACGGCTATGATACTGTTGTTGGAGAAAAAGGAAATACCCTTTCAGGTGGTGAAAAACAGCGCATCGCTATTGCGCGTGCGGTGTTGCTTGATCCAAAGATCCTCATTCTTGACGAAGCGACCTCGGCGTTGGATACCGAAACGGAAAAGCAGATCCAAGAAGCGCTTGCAAAACTGATCGAAGGACGCACCACCATCGCCATTGCTCATCGGCTCTCGACGCTCCGAAACGCAACGCGTATCATCGTTCTTGATGACCACAGCATTGTGGAAACCGGAACGCATGAAGAACTCATGAAAAATGAAAACGGCATTTACTATCGCCTCGTCATGGCACAGCGAATGATGTCGTCCAAAAAAAATATTGAATAGAAATCAGAGGGTGCAAAAAGGTCGGAACGACTTTTTTACACCCTTTTGTCGGTTAAATATCGCCTTTTTGGGGGAAGTTACAATATAAATTATCAAGAGTTAAAATATGTAAAGGGTTGTTTCTATCACCTAATACATATGACTGCGGCTCATTTGTGGTAAATTGAAAAGCAGTTGTAAGAAATGAGTCAAAAAGCCTTATAACCGCTATAATTCAACGCAGAAAGGAGCTAAAATGTT
>CAZUWA010000037.1:0-11458 GCA_964623895.1 uncultured Lachnospiraceae bacterium
AACTCCGGACACCTTGATTAAAAGTCAAGTGCTCTACCGTCTGAGCTAATGGGGCATCCATAAACAATCATGCCGTCTTCATGACAGCGGATATATCATATCACATAGTTGCGAAGTTGTCAAGCCTTTTTTTAAAAAACAACCGATTTTTTTAAAAAAATTAGATTATCAGCAAAAAATCATCTCTTTTTCACATAGAGTTGATATAAAATTAAAGTAATGAAGGTAGAATACAAATATCCACAAAAAGGAAGAAGTACTGTTTCTGAAAAAATATATTTTTGGAGCAGGAAACTTTCCATCAATCACGAAAGGATGGTTATACTGATGAGAGAAAAGGATTTTGAAACGATTGCCATGCGACGGATCGAAAAAGCATTTTCCGAAGAAGACTGCGAGACACTCGGCGCGTTTTTGAATGAAAATTACACAGCCCCCGTCAAGTCTGCCGCTTGCTACGCTTTAAGGGAACTGGCAAGCGATGACGCAGTCAAACAGTTGCTCGACGCCCTCTTCTCCTTTGGTTGGGACATTGAATTAAAGGCGCTGATCATCCGGATGCTCTCCGATATGCTCACGGAAGAGGACATTGATGCTGTTGAACAGAATTATGACGTCAAACAGAACGACCGCTATCAAAGACTGTTTTATGTACTTAAAAAATGTGTTTTAAGATAACCGAATGAATAAATCAGCGTGTTGCAAATGCGACACGCTGATTTTATTTTAAAATTATTCGGAAACGATATCCGTGCCGAACGCTTCGATCTCGGTAATGGCAGCCCAACCCTGTGAATTGCTCTTATCGGTCACAAAACCGGTCAGTTTAACATAGGTCGTATTCTTTGCTTCAAATTCGAAGGTCTGTTTATCGGCAGTTTTGGTGGGATTGATCTCTACGGTAGAACCGTCAGAAAATTCCAGTACGATCTTGGAGAAATACGCATCGTGCGCATTGCTACCGCCAAAGCCATCGGCACGGAGCGAAAGAGCAAGGGAAGAAAGCGAGACTGTTCTGCCGAAATCAATGGTAAAATAATCGGTAGCAAGAACATTTGCCCGCGGTCCCCATGACTGGAGAGGATAATTGCCGTGCCCCTTATTTGAAGAAAATCCATCAATCGCATTTCTCGGAATGAACTGACCTGATTGGTCGTACACATTATTGGAAGTGGCATGAGGGAAAAAGACGGAGTTGCTGTCATGATCAAACGGATTAAGCGCAAGGTTTCTGATAGTCGTCAATTCCTCGGTAGTGGGAATAGTAAATTTTACAATCAGTTTCTTGGTAACGGAGGGCATATATACATAGGAATTTGCCTGATAGACATATTCAAATTTTCCGTCTGGCAGATAGACGATAAAAGACTCACCATTGGTCAATCCATTACTCTGAACTTTAAGGAAACCGGATGCACCAATGTCGGCAGTCACCTTGTCCCCTGCCGCCGGTCTTGACTTTGCGGTGACAGTCACCGTGTTCTCGGCGCTCTCTTCGACCGTATAACTTCCGGAAGTATAGGTCGCATGGATAGTGGTTGTTGTGGGAACGGTCGGAGTAGGTATCGGGGTGGGCGTCGGGGTCGGAGTTGCTGTTTCGGTAGGCTGATCAGAAGAAGCCGGCGCGCTTTCCGAAGGCTTTGACTCCGTGCTCTCTTTAGAAGTTGTGCAAGCACAAAGGGAGCAAATGCTCATCGCTGCCAAAAGAATCGCAATGATTTTTTTCATGGTATATACCATCCTTTTCATACTTTTTTGAACCACAGTTCATTGACTGTTTTCATCATAGCACATTTTCGATTTTCCGTCAATATCTTTTCAAAAAAAATGCCCAAAACGGTTAAAAGCATAGCTTTTTACACCGTTTTGGGTTGACTTTTTGTTTTGAAAAATTGACGTTTTCAACTATTCTTCAAGAAGTCGGTATGTCATATCTTCAAAGAGCAGGTTGCTCCCGACATCGACGCCGAGAGGCAACAGCGCCAAAGCGATGAACAATTCTTCCCCGTTTTGATCGATGAGAATGGCATATTCACCCTCAATCCTCTTAACCGTGTACAAGATCCGCATTATTTGCCTCCCTTTTTGCCGCATTTTTCATCTTTTTAAACAGTAACCACACAAAGGGAACGGAAACAAGAAGTGCCAACACGTCCGCAATCGGCTGCGCCCAAACCAATCCGCCGATCCCGGAAAAATGTGCCAACAGGTACATTGTCGGGATCAAAAACAACCCCTGCCTGCCCATTGCCAGCACCGATGCACCGACGACATTGCCGGAGGTCTGCAAGCTCATATTGCCCATCACAACAAAGGACATCAGCGGCAAGGTCAGCAATTGACACCGCATGATCGTGACCGCCAATTTCACCGTTTCTTCCGCCTCTTCTTTGGCAAGTCCCGCTTCACCAGATGCCTGCATCATTTCAAGAAGCACGGGGCATACAAAATAGAAAACCGCCGCCATAACGATCAGAAACGCTCCGGTGACCACCACACAAAAGCGAAAGCCCTTCATCACGCGGTCATAACGCTTTGCGCCGTAACAGAACCCGCAAACCGGTTGAAATCCCTGCCCAAACCCAATCATTAAACCGGAAACCAACATCATCAGTTTCGACACAATGCCGAATGCCGCCTGCACCACATATGCGCCCATCTCGCCCGATACCGCTTTGCAACAGTGCATCAAGGTAATATTCATTGCAGAAGCAACGCCCTGCCTACAGAGAGACGGAAAACCGCCTCGAAATATTTCCTTATAGTAAAAGAGCGAAGGTGTAAAATCTTTGACGGAATAACGCACATTGTCGCTGAATTTGAAGGTGCAGATCAAAAGTACAACAAAACTCATGACCTGACAGAGCGTCGTGGCGATCGCCGCGCCCAACACCTTGTACTGCGGTACGAGGATCGCGTCAAGCAAAACATTCACCACCGCGCCGGAAGACAGCCCGATCATTGCAAAAGTAGCATTGCCCTGAAAACGCAACTGGTTGTTAAGTACCAACGACCCACACATAAACGGAGCGCCAATCAAAATGATCTTCATATAATCAAGGGTATACTCCAATGCCGCCGGATCTTCCTCCGAACCGCAAAACAGCGCCAACGGCTTTAAAAAGATCAAACCGAAGATCATGATCAAAAATCCCGCTCCAATCGCGGAAAAAAAGCCGGTCGATGCCATTTTGCGACATTTTTCTTCTTCTTTGCTACCAAGTGCACGGGAAATATAGTTGCCCGAACCTTGTCCAAAGAAAAAACCGACCGACTGGATAATGTTCATCAGTGACAGTGAGACCGTCACCGCCGCCGTTGCCGGAACTTCCTTTAATTGCCCTACAAAATAAGTGTCAGCCAGATTATACAGCGTGGTGACCAGCATACTGATCATCGTCGGAACTGCCAGCTTTACGATGAGCGGCTCAAGCGGCGCGGTCGTCATTCTTAAAAATTTCGCATCCTGGTTATTCTGTTTTACCGTCGTTTCCGACATATGAAAGATCCCTTCCTTCTTTACTGCTCACCGACCAATTTTCTTGCCGCATCCTCCGCGGCAAGCGCCGTCACGAGCGGCTCTAAGTTCCCATTCAGTTGTTCTTCGAGGGAATAAAGAGTCAAGCCGATGCGGTGATCCGTGATCCGCCCTTGCGGATAATTATAAGTGCGAATGCGCTCACTGCGATCGCCTGTTCCCACCTGTGCACGGCGTGCGCCGGCAATGGCATCGTCCTGTTCCCGTTGTTTGATATCATAAAGACGTGTACGCAAAAGTTTCAGCGCTTTGTCCTTATTCTTGAACTGACTTCGTTCCTCGTCACATTCTACCACGATTCCGGATGGTTTATGCGTCAGGCGCACTGCAGATTCCGTCTTGTTGATGTGCTGACCGCCCGCGCCCGAACTTTTGCAAGATTCAAAAACGAGGTCTGACGGATCGATACGAATCTCCACCTCGTCCGCCTCCGGCAAGACCGCCACCGAAACAGTGGAAGTCTGAATACGCCCCTGTGACTCGGTCTCCGGAACGCGCTGTACCCGATGCACCCCCGATTCAAACTTGAAATGCGAATACGCACCGTTTCCGCTGACCAAAAAGTCGATCTCGCGATAACCGCCCAGTTCCGTCGGATTTTCGGACATCCGTTCGATCTTATAGCCCATACGATCGGCGTACATACCGTACATTCTGAAGACATCCGCCGCAAAAAGTGCGGCTTCTTCTCCCCCGGCGCAGGCACGGATCTCCACGACTACATTCTTACCATCCATCGGATCGGGTGGAATAAGCATGATCTGCAGTTCTTTTTCTAACCGCTCGGCATCCGCCTTTCCGCTTTTCAATTCCTCTTTCGCAAGTTCATACAGTTCTTTGTCCGTACCCTCCAACAGTTCCTCCGCTTCTTTTACGGAAGCAAGCGCTTTTAAATACGCTTGATACTTTTCATACAAGGCAGACAAATCACTGTACTCCTTCATCAGCTCCTTAAATTTCTCGCTACCGGGGAGAATTTCCCCGGTAGCGAGCATTTCACCTAATTGTTCATATCGCTCTGCAGCAGCTTTTAGTTTTTCGAACATTTGATCATTCCTTTATGTCAGTCAAATACTGCGTATAATCTCCACCGATCAAGAAAGCGTTCGCAACCGCCTTCTCCTCGGTGCTTACGCTGTCAAGTTCCACGACCGCTATCAGATAATCTTTCAGCGTGTATTCTGCAATGACCTTTTCACTGGATTTCACGGTGATCTTTTCCTCAAGCGCTTCCTTGCTCATAATGATAGCTTCCGCTTCCGAGCCAACTTTGACCTCATTATTTTGATCGCCACAAGAAATAGTCACCGTCTTGCCAACAATTTCTTCAGCAAATTGGATATAAAGTTCCACTCTTTCGGCAGTAACATACGCTTGATAGCCCTTCACTGCCGCGTTAACCGCTTTCACTTCCATCGCAACAGTCAAGTTTTCCGTTACAGTGATCGTGCAAACACCGTTTTTATCCGCTTGCACGGTCTGTCCGTTCGAAAGTTTAACGGCAGCATTTGTCAGAGTATACCCCTCTTCCGGCAAAACAACAACCTCAACTTTACTGTCCTTGGCATAATAACCTTCAAAACCCTCAACGCGATAGCCCTCCCCCTCTACTGTGGGAACGGTGACCTTATATACCGACTGTTCAAAATAGAAGTATTCGGTCGTTCCGGTGATCTCGCGATCTTGCAGATCCATCTCTGCGACAACAATCCCCTGCGCATTCTTAAGCACTGCCGAATGAACAGTATAATTTCCTTTTCTTGCCTGCAGACTAAATCCAAATTTATAGTCGCTGTATTGCTTTCCTTCTTCTACCGTCAAAAGATCGTTATAAGAAAACGCCAATACGCCTTCTGTCGCCTCACCGTCTGCTTCTCCCGCAAAATTGAGGTAGGTACCATGCTTATGATCATCTTTTTGAGGAGTGGGATGCAACTGATTTCGGAACATGAAATAAGTTTCTTTATCCACCGTGCTTGTTACGGTATCCTGACGCAGGGTCTCAAGATAGACAGTATCTCTATCTTCCGCTGTAACAGTAACCTCGACATACAGATCCGGCTTGCCGGAAACAATATCGGTCCTCCAGTCAACAAAGCAAAATTGATCCATCGTGAAATAACGGTTTTCAAAATTGAGTTCCGGATACTCCGATACCTCATTGAGTGCATCGTACATCAACCAAACATAACCGTCGTTCTTCCATTCTGTGCCCCATGAATTTGCGACTAAGAATGCACCCTTCAAGGTCACGCCTTCTACCCTGCATTCTGCATCGTCATCATATCCAACGATACATACCTGATGTCCGCCGGAAGGCGTTCCTTGAGAGAATGCCAGCGCCTGTTCACCCTTTTTAGCGATCGAACCTTTCTTAGTGATCGTACGATAGCCGGTCCAAACGCTCGAAAGTCCGCCAGTCACAACCACGTTTCCATCAAGAAGTGATCTCTTGATCTTTTCGATCAGCTGTTTGCCGATCTCGGTGTTGGTAACCTGTACTTTTCCGTCCACTTTATAAACATCATTCATCCAGATCTGCTCGTAATTCTTCAGTCTGTACTCAAATGCCGTTTCCATTTCGCCCGCCTGAACACTCCAACTGCAGGCTTCCGATACAAGCAGTTTCGGCTTGCGCACATTGTGCACCATATAATTATTAGTCTTGCCATACGCAAAGGAGGAACAATCCATGGTAAGACATCCGTTTTCCAGTAGGATGTTGTATACATACGCCGTTCCCGAGCCGGAAAGAAAATAGGTAAACTTCGGGGACATCAGATACTTTTCCTCACCGCTCGATGGGTCAAAGGTCTTATCCGGCTCATTTGCCTCGATATAATGCGAAACCGCATTGGTAAATTGCATATAGGCAATGGCTGCCGAAGAGCAACATCCGACCTCGCCCTGATTGCAGATCGGAGGCAGATGCTTCGTACCCACTAAGGTCGTTGAAGAGGGCAGCGTTTCTTCTGCTGATCCCGTTTCTTCCTCCAACGCCGAAACGGGAAAGTAAAATAAAGAAAGTAATGTTGCAAGGAGCAAAAATACCGATAAGAGTCTTTTCATTTTCTTTTTTTCCTTTCAGTATTCAATGTTTTCTTTTCGGTTCTGTTTAAATGTTTTTTTGCGGAAGCTCCTGTACGACTTCCAACCTTAGGTGATCCTTTTCCACCTTTTGGCGGCTTTTCCGGACGCACGAGGCAGTCTTTTACGTATCCGATAAGATCTTCCCTTCCCGCCTTTTTCAAGGCTTCCAGAACGAGCGACCGATTTTCCGGACGGTCAAACTGCAACAGCGCGCGCTGTAACTTCTTTTCATGATAATCATCGGTCACAAATATTTTCTTAAGAGTAAGCGGATCAAGCCCCGTATAGAACATACAAGTCGATACCGTGCCGGGCGTGGGATAAAAATCCTGCACCTGTTCGGGAGAATATCCGCTCTTTTTTAAATACAGCGCCAATGCCACCGCATCTTTTAATGTACTGCCCGGATGGCTAGACATCAAATAAGGCACTAAATACTGTTCCTTGCCGATCTCCTTCGTAATCTTAAAATACTTTTCTTTGAAAGCATCGTACACTTCCACCGGAGGCTTTCCCATCACGCCGAGCACCCCAGGGCAGATGTGCTCGGGAGCGACCTTCAGTTGTCCGCTGACATGCCGCTCCACCAATTGACGAAAGAAGTAATCGTCCTTATCATACATCAAGTAGTCAAAACGGATACCGGAACGTATAAATACCTTCTTAACACCCTTTATTGCGGCGACACGGTCTAAAAGCTCGGAATATTCGCTGTGATCTACCTTTAAATTGGGACACGGTTTGGGTGCCAAACACCGCTTGTCCGGGCAACATCCGTATTTCAACTGTTTATCACACGCAGGATATCGGAAGTTCGCGGTCGGCCCGCCGACATCATGAATATAACCCTTGAAATCAGGCATGACCGCAATGGTTTCCGCTTCTTTGACTACCGATTCGATCGATCTGCTACGCACCGAGCGTCCCTGATGAAACGTCAATGCACAGAAATTGCAACTTCCAAAGCATCCGCGGTTGTGTGTAATGGAAAAGGCAACTTCATTGATTGCAGGCACGCCTCCCGCCTCTTTATACATCGGATGCCATGCACGGGTGTACGGAAGGGCATATACATCATCCAATTCCTCGCGTTCAAGCGGCGGCATCGGCGGATTTTGCACCAACTGTCGGTTGTCGTAATATTCAATGATCGCCTTACCAATGATGGCGTCCTGATTGCGATACTGAATACCGAATGAGCGTGCATAGGTATTCTTATCGGTCTTTAACTGCTCATATTCAAAACCTTCAATGTATGCAAAATGCGGCTCTTCCCCTTTGGGAGTTAAATAGACCGTTCCCCGTACATCTTTGATCTTTTTGACGGGAACACCTTTATCAAGCAACTTTGCAATGCGCAAAATGCTTTTTTCCCCCATGCCGTAACTGAGCAGATCCGCGCGACTGTCCACAAGAATGCTTCTTCGCACCTTATTATCCCAATAGTCGTAGTGCGCAAATCGCCGTAACGAAGCTTCCAACCCTCCAATAATGATCGGTACATCTCCGTAAGCCTCACGGATGCGGTTGCAGTAAACGATCACCGCGCGATCCGGACGCTTGCCCATCACCCCGCCGGGAGAATAGTAGTCATAACTTCTCTTCTTGCCGGAGACGGTGTAGTGCGCCACCATCGAGTCGATATTTCCGGAGGTCACCAAAAAACCAAGCCGCGGCTTGCCGAAGCGTTTGAAATCTTCCTTTGATTTGTAATCCGGCTGCGCAAGGATCGCAACACGAAACCCGGCGTCTTCCAGTACTCTTGAGATAATGGCAACACCAAAAGAGGGATGGTCTACATAAGCATCCCCTGTCACATACACAAAATCAGGCTGCGCCCATCCGAGTGCCGTGCACTCTTCTTTGGTCACAGGCAAAAAAGTCTGTCCGATCATTGTTCATCAATTTCCTTGCGATTTGATAATTCCACATTTTCATTATACATGCTTTTCCTCGGAATGTCAAGATGTCCCATAGTTCTTTTTCCGCGAAAAGCACGCTTCCCATAATGCGATCCCCCGACACATAAACAATGCGCCGAGGGATGGTAAAACTTAAGAAATAAGTTTAAAATCGACAACAAAAACTACACATCGACAAAGAGCCGATCGCTGTTCATTTGGCTGTCATTGGCAATGCCGCCCAAAGACCGCATCCGATCTTAAAGAAGGAAAGCAACCATGTTTTTTGACAGAGACATCCTATTTTACAGGGTATCTCGGCAAAGTTCTGCAGTCAGATCAGAGATTTGCTTTTTGCTTTCGTCGTTTAATGCCGAGAGAATACGCACCGTAGTATCGGTAAAGATCAGGTTCTTGCAACCCTTTGCGGCATCAAACATGGCACGCATATTTTTGGCAGCAAGCGGCGCCCATGATCCGTTTTCCATCAAAGCCACCGTTCGGTTGGAGTAATTTCTCTCTGTAAGGTGGGTGATGAAAGTGTGCATAAAGGGGAAGATGTCGGCATTATAAGTCGTGGTTGCCAACACCAGTTTTGAATAACGGAATGCATCTTCGACCGCCTCTGCCATATCATCACGTGCAAGATCAGTAACCACGACTTTGGGACAACCTTTGGTGCGAAGTTCTTCCGCAAGCGTCATCACAGCGTTTTTGGTGTTGCCGTACACAGAGGTATAAGCGATCAGCACCCCTTCAGATTCAGGGCAGTAGGAGGACCATGTATCATAAAGCCCGAGATAATAGCCGAGATTCTCTGAAAGCACCGGACCGTGCAGGGGACAGATAGTTTGAATATCAAGACCGGACACCTTTTTCAAGAGCGCCTGCACCTGTGCACCATATTTGCCGACGATACCAAAGTAGTAGCGACGCGCCTCACAAGCCCAATTCTCCTCCACATCTAAAGCACCGAACTTACCAAAGCCGTCGGCAGAAAAGAGCGCCTTGTCCTCTGCATCGTAAGTAACAATAACTTCAGGCCAGTGCACCATAGGCGCCGTAATAAATGTTAGGTTGTGCTTTCCGAGACACAGTGTGCTTCCCTCTCCAACGACAACAGCGCGGTCGGAAAAATCCGTGCCAAAGAAATTATTCATCATGGCAAAGGCCTTTTGAGAAGCAACGATCTTTGCTTGCGGATAGGTCTTGATGAAATTCAGAATATTGGCGGAATGGTCCGGCTCCATGTGCTGTACGATCAGATAATCGGGAGCGCGACCACTCAAGGCATTGCCGATATTTCCCAACCACTCATGGGTAAAACGAGCATCCACGGTGTCCAAAACGGCGATCATTTCATCAAGAATGACATAGGAGTTGTATGCCATGCCGTTCGGAACGGCATACTGACCCTCAAACAGGTCAATATCATGATCATTGACACCGATATAACGAATATCATTTGTAATATTCATAGTAATTCCTTTCTTTACATGCGGAGAATTATTTTGGACATTATAGCATGCTTTTCGGAGTTTGTAAAGCTTATTTTGGTGATTATCCCACTCGTTTTTTAGAAAAAGAAAAACTATGCCTTGACAAAACAGGAAAAAATGTATATAATGATTTCAGAATTCGGGCATCCGAGTAATAGTAACATTTGAAAGGTTCAGATACCCATGAAAAAAATCATCATTTCCCTTGTGGCATTTATGACCACCGTCATAATGCTCGCCAACACCACCCTTTCCGGCTCCGCTATCATGGCGTACAATCTGTATGCAAATCCGGATATGTCCAACACCAGCGGAAAGATCCAAACCTTTACCATCGACTTCATGACCGATAAGTCTCCCTACTACACTTATTGGGCGCTCTCCAATTTCTCCATGGCAATTACCAAAGAGACAAAAAAGAAATACAAGACAATCTCCGGCGGCGGAGGTTACGCCGGTCTGCAGGATAGAGGTCCGGGCGTCGGCTACGGTCACTCTGCCATCATGTCCTTCTGGGAATGGTCGCTAAACGGCAATAAAAAACTGTATGCCGAGGGCATTTACCCGAAAGAGTATTTCGGAACCTTTGATAACGAAGGTTCGGGTGCCAACTGTATTCAACCTTTCGCATGGGAAGACAACACTTGGTATCGTATGGTTCTGCATACTTGGGAAGACAAGGAACGTGAGACCACCTTTGCAGGTCAGTGGTTCCAAAATCTTTCTACCGGAGAATATACACTTCTCTGCTACTACGACACCAAGATGATCCGTTCTTACTTCAACACAGGACACAGTCTCTTCCAAGAAAACTACTCCGGTTCCACATGGAAGGAAGAGCGCAGTTTCTACACCAAAAACCTGTATGTCTTCGACTATGAAGATAAGACATGGAAATCCACACCTACCTGCACAGTCAGCTACGGCAACGGCGGCGCCGACAACAAAATGGGCGCCCACACTTTCGGCGCAACAGATGAATACTTCTGGGGCATTGCCGGCGGTGAGGTAACCGATCAGGAAACTTACGAATCCCAAGCAGTCAAATCACAGACCTATACCATCAACCAGCCCGCACAGCCGACCTTCGGTACATTCACTATTGAAACACCAGTTCTCGACAGTGCATCGAAAACTCTTACATGGAGCACCAAAATAGGCAGTACGCCCCAACTTTCCTACCTTTTGAAGGTAATAGACAAAGAGGGCAATACCATTTTTGAAAAAGAAGAAACCAGACCGGAAGTGCAGTCTGTCAATCTTTCTTCCGTTACCGAAAACGACTATAAGTGCATTTTAACCGTAACCGACATCTTCGGAAACACCAACAGTTTTGAAACACAGACTGCAAACTATGGAAAAGAAAAACTCACGGTAAGCGGCTACAAAGCATACGTCGATGAAAAAGATGTTGATCTGTATGTCGTGTT
>CAZUWA010000038.1:0-11352 GCA_964623895.1 uncultured Lachnospiraceae bacterium
TTGCCCTAAAACCTACATCCAATACATAACCACAGGTTGGTGCAAAGACCTTGTGTTTCTTTTTGAAAGGCTTAGAATGAGATTTTTTCTTGACTTTTTTGGTCTCACATCATTGACAAAACTACATTTTTGTGCTTTCTTGGAGATCGTTTCCATTTTTCTCACCCTTTACCAGATCCCAATAATTCTTTGCGGCTTGCTCCACTTTATTCTCTCCGTAAGAATAGTATTTTTTATTCTTCAAATCATTCGGCAGATATTGTTGTGTGACATAATGCCCCGGATAATCATGAGGATATTTGTAGCCGTCATATTCGTTTGATGGGCGCATATAAGGCGGGATCGTCTGCCCTTTTCCGGCAAGGACATCTGCCTTTGCAGCTTCATAAGCAAGGTGCGCACTGTTTGATTTCGGACAGGTTGCGAGAAAGATGACGAGGTTTGAAAGTGGCAAAGTCGCCTCCGGCATACCGACTTTCATTGCAGAATTAACGCAGGCGTCCGCCACGGCGGCGGCAAGGGGATATGCTGCGCCAACATCCTCATTTGCCATCACCAAAAGCCGTCTGCAAGTTCCCTGCAATTCCCCTCCCTCAAGAAGCTTTGCAAGGTAAAAGATTGATGCGTCAGGATCTGAACCGCGCACCGATTTTTGAAGACAGGACAAAAGATCATAATGCACCGTTCCGCTCTTGTCAAAATTGCCGAGCACCTTAGGCGTCAGATCGTCTACGGTAGACTTTTCAATGCGGTCTTCAGCAGTATAGAAGGCACTCTCAAGAATATTTAGACTTCTTCTGACATCTCCCGCACCGCAACCCGCAATATGCAGAAGCGCCTCTTCACTTGCCATACGTTTGACGCTGCTCTCTTCATTCAAAAGCGCCAGACCGCGCCGCAGAACAGGCAAAATATCCTCTTTCTCTACCGCGCGAAACTCAAATACCATCGAACGGGAAATGATCGCGTTATAAACATACAGATACGGATTTTCGGTGGTGGAAGCAATGAGAGTGATCTGCCCGTTTTCAATATATTCAAGCAGTACCTGCTGTTGTTTCTTGGTAAAGTATTGGATCTCGTCGATATAGAGGAGAATGCCGTCCTGCCCGAACACTGAGCCGCTCTTTGCAATAACTTCCTTCACATCCGCCGTGCTTGCAGTGGTTGCATTCAGTTTGCACAACTCCATACCAGACATTTTGGCAATAATGGAGGCAAGCGTGGTTTTGCCTGTCCCGGGAGGGCCGTAGAAGATCATATTGGTGAGATGATTTTGATTGAGCACCCGACGAATAACTCCGTTTTTTCCAAGCAGATGCGGTTGTCCAACCATTTCTGACAGATTTCTTGGACGCAATCTGTCCGCGATCGGCTGACTTGCCATATACATTCCTCCTTCATTTCAACAACTACAGTATACCGCCTTTTTTGGGAAATGTCAACAACTGAAAAAGTTTTTCGCCGTCCTTGCCCAAAAATTCTTGACTTTTCCGGAGAATGATGCTATAATCAAAGAAAATGTATCGGAGGGATCGAAAATGAAGATTATCACCATTGGCAGAGAGTTCGGCAGTGGTGGAAGAGAACTGGGCAAGCGTCTGGCAGATGCGCTCGGCGTTCCTTGCTATGACAAAGAGATTTTGAATGAAGTGGCAAAACTGCAGGGCATCACTCCGGAATATGTCGAACACATTACCGAAAGCGATATCCGTACCGTTTATGCATCCACTATCGGCAAAACATTTCTTTCCCCGGCATATTACAACGACAACGCCGTGCAGGTACTCGTTTCCCAACAAAAAGTCATCCGCAAGTTAGCGCTGCAGGGAGATTGCATCTTCGTCGGCCGCTCGGCAGATGTGGTTTTGGAAGATCTGAATCCACTCAACATCTTCGTCTATGCCGATAAACAGTCGAAGTTGGATCGTTGCCTTGCTCGCGCTGAAAACGGGGAAACCGAGAAGGAAATTCTCAAAAAGATGCAGAAGATCGACAAAGATCGCGCCTCAAACCGCCGATTCATCACCGGAAGCGAATGGGGGAGCAAAGAAAGTTACCACCTGATGATCAATACCTCAGGTCAAGAGATCAAGGAACTTGTTCCCGTTGTGGTGTTGTACGCCAACCTGTGGTTCGGCAAAAAAAAACAATAAATAGAACGGTAATTTCAAAAAAATCGTCTGTTGAAGTTGCCGCCAATAGGGATGTTTCGTATATAGGAGGTATTGTGACCGATTTGGGGCACAATACCTCCTGCTGTGTCATACGGCTTCTTTATTTTCCTTGACTCTGCCGCCAAGCACGATGCAATCGTCCTTTTTAACGATCTCCAACTTCCCATCTTTTGGGTTTATATCATTTTAACACGTATTTTTAAAAAAATCATTTTCATTCGAATGTTTCGATATCAAGGATTATTCACACTTTACCCTTTGACAAGCAGAACGATCTGTGTTATAATAACTAAAAAGTGAACTTTTAACCGGAGTTTTGATATGTTTAAAAGAATTTCCATCGTTCTTCTCGTGATCCTCCACCTGTTATTCCTCGCTTCCTGCAATCACCAAAAAAAGACCACCGACATTTCTTCCCTTCCCTCCTATCCGAACAGTTCTGTCAGCCTGCCTTCCGACCTTCCGGACATTTACGATATTTGCCCTCACCAGAACACAAAACGCATAGAAGACAAAGCTGCAACCTGTATTGAAGACGGCTATACCGGTAGGTTACAGTGCAAAGATTGCAACGCGATCCTCGACTGGACGGGCGAAGTCCTGCCGATGAAGGGGCACAATTACAACGGTCACGTCTGCAAATATTGTGACAAGAGGGAACCTTCCATTCTCAACGAAGGTGATTTTGAAGGTTGTGATGTCCATTGGACACTGTACGATGACGGCGAACTATCCGTCACGGGACAGGGCGTCATCCCCGATTTTCCTGAAAAGGAAAACAGTTATTTTTATCTCTACAACAAGTTTGTCAAAACAATCGTAGTGCACAACGGTATCACCGAGATCGGAGATCGTGTTTTCAGAGGACTAAAAGATGCGACCACGATCAGCCTCTCCTCCTCTGTCCGACGAATCGGCGATACATCCTTTGAGGGATGGTCTCTGTCCAAACTTTCTCTTCCCATGCGACTACTCGAGATCGGCGAGGACAATTTCACCTACAACCAAATATTCTTCTTAGAACTCCCCGGAACACTAAAAAAAGTCGGCAAGGGCAGTTTTTCCTCGACACAAATGGTCACCATGCGTGTGCCCGCATCCATTGCCGTCTTTGAGGTAAACGAAGGTCAGTTTTCAAATGTAAACAGCGTAGCGTTTATGGGTAGCGAGAAGATGGTTTCTCATCTTGGATTATATAAAGATCTTACCGAGAGCGGTGAGTGCGCAATGGTCAACCTCAAATTCGAATACACCTCTGCCGCAAACAAACTACCCTACTGCAGTAAGCGTGGGCAGACATCCGGCGACTTCACCTATATGGTCTTTACCGATGACACCGCGCGAGTAACCAAGTACAACGGAAATGATGAAGAAATCGTTATCCCAGAAAAATTCGGAAAATATACCGTCACGGGGATCGAGCACAACGCTTTTGAAGAAAATTCGGTCGTCAAAAAAGTCACCTTGCCCAAAACACTGACAGACATTTATGCCGAAGCATTTTTAAAAAGCAAGCTAGAGATGCTAGTTGTTATGTCCGATACTCTGCGTGTCGGAAAATCCGCTTTTGAAGATTGCAAATCTCTTAAAACACTTGTTTTTGACGGCGTCTTTACAGAGATCGGCGCTGCGGCATTCGCCAATACAGATATTGAAAACATTCAATTGGCAAGCGGGACAACAGTCATTCGCAGTTCTGCATTTGCTTATTCCGCAATCAAGACCTTTGATTTTTCAGGCATCGAGATCATCGGTGACAGCGCCTTCGGGCAATCGGATCTTGAAGGAGCACTGGATCTCAGCGATGTCAAATTGATCGGAAGAGCGGCATTCTATAACTGCAACCTCAATCAAATTACTCTGGGTAATGTCAATTCAATCGGAAAAGCCGCATTTTATGGGAACAATCTCACAAAAGACAGTGTCTTGGGATTTGAAAATGCCAAAAACGTACACGACGAAGCTTTTCCCTTCAAATTCTCATAACTAAAAACTCTACATCTTACAGACCTTTTAACAAAAACCATACTTGCAGTTTCATATGGCAGGTATGGTTTTTTCTATTATACGGTTTGAACATCATAGGATATCATATTCCGACATTTTGATGAATTTGTAATTTATTCGCACAATTCCTGCTCTATGGCAGTTTTCGACTGTTTTTTTCTCCTACTTTTGTTATACTTTTTGAAAAGGAGCGTGAATCGTATGAAAGATACAAAAGAAACGAAAGATCGAGCGGTATTATACAACCAATACAAAGAAAAAATCGCCGCCCTTCTGCATGATAAAAAGAAAATGACAGCAGCGTGCATCGGACTGCTACGCGGATGCATTTCTCTATTGTTTTCTTTCATTCTTGCAAGCGGTCGTTTTGTGTTCGGATGTTATCCTTTCGGTGTGGCTATGCTTGCCGGAACGCGCAAAAATCTTGTTTTTTTCTGGCTTGGTGCAGTGCTCGCCATTCTGCGGCGCGGCGGAGAGGGAATTACCGCCGAGATTTTAGCAATCAGTTTTCTCTTTGCCGTTAAATCTTACTTTTCCTTTGTCTTCCCAAAAGAGGAACATGCCGGCAAAGGAGAGCCGATCTTTCTTTCAGTAACGCTTGCGGTACTTGCAGGGGGAATCATCGGCATTGGAGGATGTATTGTAAGTGGTTTTACCGTTTATGCTTTGCTGTCTCTGCTTACTATGCTAGTGGCAAGTGGGATCGCCTGTTTTTTGTTTTGCGGCTTGACCGTTCCCGGCGGAATGTCGAAGATCTACAAACGAGCTGCGATCGGGTCTCTGCTTTTTGCGCTAGTCTATAGTCTTGGCAACTATTCTTTTTATTCATTCTCTCCAAATCTGACAGTCGCAGTGACTTGCGCCCTGTTTTTTGCCGGCAGATCCGATCTTCTCTTTTCAGGGGTACTCGGAGCGGTACTGGGGCTTGCATGCGGATATCAAAGCGTTCTGCCGCTCTGCCTGTTGGCGCTTGTTGCATCTGCCGCATTCAAATACAGCAGTAAGATTGCCCCATGGCTTGGAGTTCTTGCAGGCTTTTCCGCATCATTTTATCTGGAAGGAAACAGTAGTTTTTTATATGTCCTACCCGATATGGTCTGTGGTGTACTCTTTTACCTACCACTTCGTTACTACAACGACCTCTATCAAAAAAAGGCGACGGAACAATTCACACAAAAGCCATCTTCTGCTCTCTCCCCCCCAGCCGACGCCATGGGCAACCTCTCGGACAAGCTCTTCCAAATGTCTGAAAAGTTGCGAACACCAACACGCGAGGAGGCATTGGGCATCTGCCGCGACAGCCTCGGAAAAATTTGCACCGATTGCGGAAAAGGCTGTTTCAAGGAAGATGCACGCGTACGCGCTATCGCAGACAGCCTTTTTGAGACCGGAACGCTCGGTGCACCTCAAATGGGAGAGACCCAATTTTCCGGTTGCAAAAAATGGCGTTCGATCTGTGACGACATCAACAACGAATACTGTGCTCACGCTGAAACGCTTTACCGTTGTGACCGCGCGCTATGCTATGCAAACAGTTACAAAAGCCTTTCCAAGACCCTCGCTGATGCCGAAAAAGAGCGCCGGGAGCAAGATCTGCCAAATGAAGTCATGACCGAACGTTTTGAAAAAGCGTTGCTCTCAGCCGATATTGAATTCCATGCCGCAACTGCTCGTGGAAAGCGTGAGACGGTTTTTACCATTCACGGAATTGATCCTACACAGATCGGCGGAAAAATTCATTCAATCAAACAAATCATTGAGAAAGGCTGTGCCGTTTCGCTCGGAATGCCACAGATCGCCATGCTCAACGGAAAGAACTGCCTAATTTTTAAGCGCAGCCCTTCCTACACCGCCAATCTCGGCGTTTTGTCTGAAAAGAAACCGGGAGAAGAGGTTTGCGGAGATGCCACATACTCCTTCGTCAGTGATAATTATTTTTATCTTTTACTCTGCGATGGAATGGGCAGTGGCAGGAATGCTGCACTTGCCTCCGGAATCGCCTGTCACTTTGCAAAGGAGCTTTTCTCCATGAGCGCCTCCCTTGCTACCGTTTTGGAAACGGTCAACGATTTTTTGCTTTGCCAAAGTTTTGAATGTTCCACCACCTTTGATCTGATGCGCTTGGATCTCTTCGATGGTCACTGCGATTTTATCAAGAGCGGCGCTTGCCCTTCATTGGTCATTCGCGCAGACAATACCTTCCGCGTTGCATCAATGAGCGTTCCGGTCGGCGCAACAAAAGAGGTCAATTCCGAGAAGATCTCGCTGAAACTGCGCCCGGGAGATCGCATTGTATTCTTTACAGACGGTATTGCGAACACCCCCGAAGAAGCGCCTTGGTTAGATGATCTTTTAGAAGGGCGGCTTCGCAGACCCGTGAAGGAAACAGCAGAAGACATCCTGATCCGTTCGGAACGCGGCAAAAATCCGGATGATCGCAGTGTTGCAGTGGTCGAGATCGGATTTATATAAAGAATGCCTTGGACGGTTTGCAAAAGGACTGTCCAAGACATTTGGTTGTAGAGATCTTGTAAATTTCACTGCACCATCAATCAGAAAATCGATATTTTCTCTTCTGTAAACGGTATCTTTTGGTGTATGGATACGGTCTAAATACAACATCCCACCTTTGGTTTTGTTCAAAACGGCACCCATTTGTGTCGGTTTTTGCTTTGGACCTATTATAATAGGGATATCAGTATAACATATCAAAAAATGAAAAACCAAGAAAAAAGATGCAAGAACGATTGCCCTTGCATCTCATTCGAATGATTACTTGTTTTCGCTTTCTGCAGCAGCATCCTCCGCTTCCATCTCGGCTCTTGCCTTGATGAAACACTGCACAGCAAACTCAAGATCTTCCTTGGTATGCGCTGCGGAAACCTGTGTGCGGATTCTTGCCTTCCCCTTCGGAACGACGGGATAGGTGAAGGAAACAGCATAAATTCCAAGTTCGTACAGCTTCTGTGCCATTCTTGCCGCTTTGTGCTCGTCATAAAGCATTACGGGTACGCAAGGATGTGTTCCGGGGATGATATCAAAGCCTGCATCCTCCAAAGCCTTTCTGTAGTCACCCACGATGCTCTCCAAATAGTCTCTCTTGGAAGTATCCTTTTCGAGCATTTCGAGAGTCGCAAGTGTTCCTGCTGCGATCGCAGGGGTCAAGGTGTTAGAGAAAAGATAGGGACGAGATTTCTGACGAAGCAAGTCGATGATCTCCTTCTTACCTGTGGTAAAGCCGCCGGATGCACCGCCAAGAGCTTTACCGAAAGTACCGGTGATCACGTCTACTCTGCCCATAACTCCGCAATAATCCGTCGAGCCTCTGCCGCGCTTGCCGACAAAACCGGAAGCGTGAGAGTCATCGACCATGACCAACGCATTGTACTTGTCCGCGAGGTCGCAAACACCCTTCAAATTCGCAATAATTCCATCCATCGAGAACACACCATCCGTCGCGATCATCTTGATACGCGCGCCATCGGCATCAGCCTGCTTGAGGGCTTCTTCAAGGGCTTCCATATCGTTGTTCTTATATCTGTATCTCTTTGCCTTGCAAAGACGTACACCATCAATGATCGAAGCATGGTTCAGTTCATCAGAAATGATCGCATCTTCCGCTGTCAACAGTACTTCAAACAGACCTCCGTTTGCGTCAAAGCAGGAGGAATACAGGATAGTGTCTTCTGTTTCGAAGAATTCTGAAACTTTCTTTTCAAGTTGCTTGTGAATATCCTGCGTGCCGCAGATAAAACGAACGGAAGCAAGACCGTAACCGTACTTGTCATAAGCATCCTTGGCAGCCTTGATAAGTTCGGGATTGTCAGCCAATCCAAGGTAGTTGTTTGCGCACATGTTGATAAGCGGCTTGCCGTCGGCAGTAATGTGTGCAGTCTGAGGAGTCACAATGATGCGCTCGTTCTTTTCAACACCGGAGGCTTTGATGCCATCAAGTGTTTCACGGTAAAGTGCGTATACTTCATTCTTATTCATGATGATCGGTTCCTTTCAATATATGTAATATGAGCAAACTTATTTATCAAGTACAGACCAGTCGAGGATGACCTTACCGGACATGCCGGAGATCATGGCTTCAAAGCCCTTTTCATATTCGGTAATCGGGAAGCGATGTGTTACGATCTTTTCAAGCGGGAAACCTGCCTCAACCATAGCGGTCATCTTGTACCAGGTTTCATACATTTCTCTGCCATAGATGCC
This sequence comes from uncultured Lachnospiraceae bacterium, assembly GCA_964623895.1. Classification (GTDB taxonomy): domain Bacteria; phylum Bacillota; class Clostridia; order Oscillospirales; family CAG-272; genus UBA11512. The sequence continues at coordinate 8,403 of CAZUWA010000038.1, forward strand.
CTTAAGCTTCAAACCATTCCAAATGATGGTGTTGAGCGGCAGTTCAACAGCATTCTTATTCTGAATACCAAGCAGTGCAATGCGTCCGCCGTTTGCCATTGCACCGATAAGTTGGTTGAGCGCAAAACGGTTTCCGGACATTTCCATACCGACATCAAAGCCTTCAACAATGCCGAGTTCCTTCATGGTCTCTTCAAGCGCTCCCTGCTTGCCGGTGTTGACTGCCGTCACGCCAAACTGCTTTGCAAGATCAAGACGGTAGTCATTAAGGTCTGTGATAACAACATTTCTTGCACCCGAGAACTTTGCGATCGCCGCTGCCATAATGCCGATCGGACCCGCACCGGTGACCAGTACATCCTCACCGAGAGTATTGAAGGAAAGCGCTGTGTGTGTAGCATTTCCGAACGGATCAAAAACAGAGTACAATTCTTCCGGAATACGGGGGGAGCAGTGAATGACATTGGTAGCAGGGATCACCAAATACTGTGCAAAAGCACCGTTTCTGTTGACGCCGACCCCCTGCGTCGCGCGGCAAAGATGCGATCTCCCCGCACGGCAGTTTCTGCAAGTGCCGCAAACGATGTGTCCTTCACCGGAAACAATATCGCCGACCTTTGCGGAAGTGACATTTTTGCCCACTTCTACGATCTCGCCGACATACTCATGACCTGCGGTCGTGCCCAGTTTGATGGTCTGTTGCGCCCACTCGTTCCAGTCATAGATGTGTACGTCCGTTCCGCAAATAGCGGTCTTGTGTATCTTGATCTTGACATCATTGTCTCCGACAGTAGGAATCTCAACCTGCTTAAAGGTCAATCCCTTTTCGGCCTTGTCCTTGACAAGAGCCCACATGGTATTGTTGCTCATATAAATTCTCTCCTTTAATTACTAAAGAGTTTTATTACCATCGTTTATTATACACCACATTCAAAGACAATTCAAGAGCATTTTGAAAAAAAGTTTCAATTCTCCCCAACTTTTCAAAAAAAGGACTTTACATTTTTCATAATTTATATTAGAATAAGGACACTGAAATGAAAGCGAGAATAGAATGAGTTCCTCCTATACGATGCTGCCGGCATTTTACGACTTTTTCGGCAAACATCCGGACTACAAGGGTTACGCAAACGCTGTTTTGACAAAATATCAAGAAATCGGCGCAAAAGAAAGCAATCTGATTCTCGATCTTGCCTGCGGAACGGGGAGGTTGACGCTGGAATTGTTAAAAAAAGGCGCAGATGTGATCGGCACAGATCTTTCGGCAGAAATGCTGATGATCGCGAGAGAGCGGTGCGCGGACAAAGGCTTTTTTCCTTTGCTCTTAGGGCAGGATATGCGAGAATTAGACCTATATGGCACAGTGGATGTTGCGGTTTCTGCCACAAACAGCCTCAATTACCTTCCAAGCGAAGGAGATTTAAAAAAGGTTTTTGCACTGGTACACAATTTCTTAACGCCCAACGGTCTCTTTTTCTTTGACATCAACAGTCTTTATAAATTTGAACATCTGTACGGAGAAAATGTGTATACCTTCGAAAGCGAAAACGGTTTCTGTGTCTGGCAAAATCATTATCTAAAGAGTAAAAAGCGCGCGGATTTCCTCCTCACCATTTTCAAAAAGGAAAAAGACGGAAGATATACGCGTTTGGAGGAAGAACAAAGCCAGTATTATTACTCCAACAGAACAGTCAAGCGGCTGTTGAAAGAAACGGGCTTTGAATTTCTTTCCCTTTCGGCAGACTTCAAAGGAACAGAATGTAGAAAGCAGGATAGCGACTGCTTTTATCTCGCAAGATGCAAAAAACAAGAAGGGTCGATTTTATGAGCAGAATTATAAGAGGAATCAGCAAAGACGGAAGTGCGCGGTTCTTTGTCATTGATTCCAAAGAGATCGTCAACAAAGCGATCGAATACCACCATACCACCCCCACCACTACTGCGGCGCTCGGAAGAACACTGACAGGCGCCTCGCTGATGGGTTGCATGTTAAAAAACAAAGGGGATTCTCTGACTCTACAGTTCCGCGGAGACGGCCCTGCAGGTGTAGTCATTGCAGTTTCCGACTATATGGGAAATGTCAAAGGATGTATTTCCGAGCCGAGCGCTGACCTGCCGTTAAAAGAAAACGGAAAACTGGATGTCGGCGGCGCAATCGGTGCGGGCAGTATGTACGTCATCAAGGATGAGGGAGGATCGGAGCCGTATATCGGCATTTCCCCAATCGTCAGCGGTGAAGTGGCAGAAGACATCACCGGCTATTTTGCAACTAGCGAGCAGACACCATCGCTTTGTGCACTGGGAGTACTCGTCGATCAAGATCTCAGTTGTAAAGCAGCAGGTGGGATCATCGTACAACTCCTTCCCTATGCCGATCCCACTGTCCTTGATCTCTTGGAGCGGAACGCCGCGGCGCTTACAAACATCTCCAAACTCTTTGACGAAGGGCACTCTTGCGAGGAGATCGCAGAGATCGCCTTCAAGGATATTCCCTTTGACCTCTTTGATGAAATTGAGGTGGAATATCTCTGCGACTGCTCAAAAGAGCGTATGGGCAGAGGCATCGCATCTCTTTCACAGAAAGATCTGGATGATATTTACGAGGAGCAGGAATACGCGGAAGCGGTTTGTCGTTTTTGCGGAAAGAAATATTCTTTCAAACGGAAAGAATTAGCCGATTTTTTAAATTCGGAAGAAAACAAATAGCAAGAACATTGCAAAAGCGCTAAAAAGTTGCCCGTTTTTCTAAAAAATCGGACAGCTTTTTTAAAAAAAACAATACTTTATAAAAAATCCAAAAAAATCGAATTTTTTTCAAAAAAAGTGTTGACAAATCTCTTTTGTTATGCTATAATCTTAAACGTCGCCGGAGAGTGCAACAGTGCTTAACGGACACGGGAGCATAGCTCAGTTGGGAGAGCATCTGCCTTACAAGCAGAGGGTCATAGGT
>CAZUWA010000039.1:0-11244 GCA_964623895.1 uncultured Lachnospiraceae bacterium
CCATTGCGATGTCTCTGTCTTTGGGGGCTACATCATTTACGATCCTGTCGCCGATGAACAGTTCACCTTCGGTAATCTCTTCAAGACCTGCGATCATACGAAGTGTGGTGGTCTTACCGCAACCGGAAGGACCGACGAAAATGATGAATTCTTTGTCCTTTACTTCAAGGCAGAAGTCGGAAACGGCTGTAACGCCGCCGGGGTATTTCTTGTAAATGTGCTTAAAAGATAAACTTGCCATTGCAATTTTCCTCCGCTATCGGGCAATTGCCCATGTTTTTATGTTGTTATTATAACACAAAATTCAGCGTTTGTACAGTGGGACATCCTCCAAACTTTTGTTGTGGCATTTGTTGATTGTGCATAAATACAAATGGGAAATGTGAATGAAAATCAAATTTCAAACGCCGAATTTTATAATATATTATAATTTCTAATCGATCATCGAGAGAGAAATCCGCTTTTTCTGCAAGTCCACACCGATAACGGTGACCTGTACGCGATCACCTACGGACAGAACTTCCGAAGCGTGTTTAATAAATTTCTTGGAGATTTTCGACAGATGTACCAGTCCGTCCTGATGAACACCGATATCCACAAATGCGCCGAAATCAATGACGTTTCGCACTACTCCCGAAAGGCGCATGCCGGGTTTCAGATCGGAAAGATCGAGAAGATCCGAACGCAGTTCCGGTTCAGGCAGGGCATCACGGATGTCTCTGCCAGGTTTTTCGAGTTCTGAAATGATGTCTCTTAAGGTCGGTTCGCCTACACCGAAAGTTTCGCAGAGAGCGGGGATGTCTCTTTCGATCTTTTTGCCGAGTCCCGAAAGTTTACAGGCGCGCACATCTTCGCTGTCAAAACCGTATCGGCTGATGAGCGCATGCGCAACGGCGTAGGATTCGGGATGCACGCCGGTGTTGTCGAGAATTTCGGAGGAGCCGGATACCCTCAAGAATCCTGCCGCTTGTTCGTATGCTTTTGCACCGATTTTCGGTACTTTCAAAAGTTGCGCGCGGTTTTGGAATGCGCCATTCTCCTCACGGTATTTTACAATGTTCTTGGCAACCGTTGCGTTGATACCGGAAATGTGGGAAAGCAGGCTATGCGAAGCAGTGTTCAGGTCGACGCCAACGGCATTGACACAGTCTTCTACAACGCCGTCCAGTGACTCATCGAGTCTTGCCGGCTTCATGTCATGCTGATACTGTCCGACACCGATCGATTTGGGATCGATCTTGACCAGTTCCGCAAGCGGATCTTGCAGTCTTCTCGCAATCGAAACGGCGGAACGTTGGGTGACATCGAAGTCGGGAAATTCATCTGCCGCCAATTTTGATGCCGAATAGACGGATGCTCCGGCTTCGCTGACCATGGCATATTTGACTTTTCCTTCATAGCGCTTGAGAGTGTCGGAAATGAAGATCTCGCTTTCTTTGGATGCGGTACCGTTTCCAATGGCGACGACATTGATATCGTGCTTTTCGATCAGACGAGTCACAGTGCGCGCAGAACCGGGAATATCTTCTCGCGGTTTGGTCGGATAGATGACCGCGGTATCGAGTACTTTTCCGGTCGGATCGACGACGGCAAGCTTGCATCCGGTACGATAACCGGGGTCGAGTCCCAAAACGGTCTTGCCTTTGAGCGGTGCACTCATGAGAAGATTTTTGAGGTTTTCTGAGAAGAGGGCGATCGCGCCGTCGCTTGCTTTGTCAAAGAGGTCAGCGCGGATCTCACGCTCAATGGATGGAGCGATCAGTCGTTCGTAGCTGTCAATCGTCGCTTTCAAGACGAGTTTTGCAGTGGGCGTGGTGAAATCAGAAACAGTGTGTGCAACCAGATAGTTTAAGGGGATATCTTTGGAAATATCCACCGACACCTTGAGGAATTCTTCTTTTTCACCGCGGTTGATGGCAAGCACGCGGTGACCGGGCAGGTCTTTGATAGGAGAAGAAAAATCATAATAGTTGGCGTAGACCGAGTCTTCCTCTTTTGCCGCCTTGCAAACGAGTGTACCGTACCCTGCGGTGAGGTAACGGATGTCCTTACGGTATTCGGCATTGTCTGAAATGTCCTCAGCAATGATGTCGAGCGCACCGGCAATGGCTTCTTCGGCGGAGGAAACACCCTTTTCTTCATTGACATAATTTGCAGCTTCCGATGTGATGTCGGTGTTTGGTTCTTGTGTAAAAATGAGTGCGGCGAGAGGCGCAAGTCCTTTTTCGCGCGCGACAGACGCTCTTGTTTTTCTCTTGGGTTTGAAAGGACGGTAGATATCTTCCACTTCCGTCAAGATCTGCGCCTTTTCCAGCGCCGCGACGATCTCGTCGTTCATCTTTCCAAGATCCGTAATGGCTTTTGCCACTTCCTCCTTGCGCTTTTCGAGATTGCGCAGATAGGTGAGGCGCTCGTCAAGAGAACGAAGAACTGTGTCGTCAAGCGATCCGGTCACTTCCTTTCTGTAACGGGCGATGAAAGGGATGGTGCACCCTTCATCAATGAGGGCAACTGTCTTTTCCACCTGCTCGGCGGTGAGAGACAGCTCTTCTGCGAGTTTTAAAATAATATCCATAATCGTTCCTTTGCGTGGTTACAGGGTTGAATTTTTGGTCATTTTTCAAGTGTTTTTTCTTCTTCCGGCGTCAAAAAGCGGAAATTTCCCGGTTCTAATGCTTCGTCAAGCGGAATCTCGGCGAAAGAAATACGCTTTAGTGTGAGAATCTTGTTCATCTTTGCTTTAAACATCAATTTGATCTGATGATATTTTCCTTCGTACAGTAAGATCACGCCGGATGTGGGGGTGTGCAGGGTGACTTTTGTCGGTTTTGTGCGATAGTCCCCGATATCCACTCCGTTTTCCAGATCATATACATCGCTTTCTGTCACCGGGCGTTCGCAGGTAAAGAAATACTCCTTTGCCACATGATTTTTCGGGGAGAGCAGACGGTGGGAGAGTTGACCGTTGTCGGTAAGCAATAGCAATCCTGTGGTGTTTTTGTCTAACCGTCCGCACGGGAATAGTCCGCGCCGCAGTTCGGGCGGAAGCAGCTCAAGAACAGTTGGACCGGAGGGATCATCTGTTGAGGAGACATATCCTTCCGGCTTGTTTAACATTATATACCGAAACGTACGGTAGATGAGTGCATTTCCATCAAGAAGGATCTTATCGCTTATTTCATCGATCTTGCTATCTGCCTCACGTGCGAGAATTCCGTTGACCGTGACACGACCGCGCTTGACGGCAATCCCGCTTTCTTTGCGGGAAAGTGGGGTGGTGAGGGCGAGAAATTTATCTAAACGCATCATATTTACTACGAAAAACTGTTTTTACCAAATGCGGTAAAAACAGTTTTTGAAAGTTTAAATGATCTCGCCGTAAACGGCTCCGAATGCGGCAGCGGCGTTGCATTCGTCTGTGTCGATGTGCATTGCCAAAGCAAATTTTTCGGAAACGCGTACTACTGTGTCGCAGAAAACGGTGGTTCTGCCGTCTGTGGTAACTTTGACGGATACGATATCTTTATCTTTTACGCCGAATGCTTCCGCATCTGTGGGTGTCATGTGGATGTGGCGCTTGGCGACCATAACGCCTTCGGTCAATTCCACCTCTCCGCAAGGACCGACCAACTTGATGCCGGGCGTACCAGCAACATCCCCTGATTCTCTGACCGGAACGCCTTTGAGCCCAAGGGTTCGGGCATCTGTGTAGGAAAGCTCCACCTGATCTTTCAATCTAACGGGTCCGAGAATAGAAACATTCAAACTTCCTTTAGGACCGACAAGAGTGACTTTTTCTTCACAAGCATACTGACCGGGTTGACTGAGATCTTTTTTGTTCGTTAGGGTGTGTCCTTCACCGAACAGTGTAGCAAGGGTGCTTTCCGTCACATGAATGTGACGGGCAGAAGTCTCGACAATGAAATTCATGATGTATTCTCCTTGTTTTTAGTATAATTTCTGATTTTCTTCTAACAATAAGTATAACACATTTTTGTGGGCTTGTAAAGACTTTTGAAAGAAAAAATATGAAGGGTGGCGGAAAAATGGAAGAAGAGAAGAAGACCTTAGATGAAGAGCAGATGCTTTCGGAGGAGGAAAGAGAGGTGGCGGAACTGACCAATTTGGTGCGTTCCGGGGCGGTGATCTCCAAAAGAAAGCATTATAATGTCCATACCGTTTCGATCATCGGGCAGGTGGAGGGGCATTATCAGTTAGGCGAGGGACAAAAAAGCACCAAATACGAGCAGCTCATTCCCATGCTGGTTGCGGCGGAAAACAGCGAAGCGATCGATGGGGTGCTGATCATTTTAAACACCATGGGCGGAGATGTGGAAGCAGGTCTGGCACTTGCCGAACTGATCGCCGGAATGAAAAAGCCGACTGTATCACTGGTTTTGGGCGGTGGGCATTCGATTGGTGTGCCGCTTGCCGTTTCTGCGAACCGTTCTTTTATTGTGCCGAGCGCCACCATGACATTGCATCCCGTGAGGATGAACGGACTGGTATTGGGGGTGTATCAGAGTTTTTCCTACTTTTATAGGATGCAGGAGCGTATTATTCGCTTTATTTGCGAACATTCCGCTATTTCGGAAGAACGGCTGACGGAACTGATGCTTAAGACCGGGGAGATCGCCACTGATATGGGCTCGGTAATCGATGGAGAGCAGGCGGTCAAAGAAGGCTTGATCGACTGCCTTGGCGGTATTGCCGAGGCGATGAATGAACTGGAGAAATTGATGAATTTGGAGAGCCGGAAAGCAATTGACAAGTAGGTGAGAATGTGATAAAATAAACGCACAAAATGCATTCTTAAGAAAAGTCCGAAGACTTTTCTTAAAGGCATTTCTCTGAAAGGATACATAGCATGTTTGAAACGATCTATACCATACCGATCAATGAAATGTTCGATCTTTCGATAGAGGAGGGAAAGGGATGCCCCTTTTGCCGTTTGTATAACAAATTTGAAAGAGACGAGTTGGATCTTATTCTCGGCGGGTCAATGATGGAGCCGGACATTCGCATCAAGACCAACAAAAAAGGTTTTTGCCGCAGGCATTTTGACGATCTGCTTGCCACCAAAAACCGCCTGGGACTGGCGCTGATATTAGAAAGCCATCTGAATGAGATCAAGGATGATCTGAAAAGCGGTCCGTTCGATCTTGTGAAAGGAACAGGGCATACCGCGATGAAACGTATCGGAGAATTGAACGAATCCTGCTATCTGTGCGATCGTATTGATTTTTCCTTTGGGAAAGTGATGTCAAATGCTGTTCTTATGTGGGAAAAGGAACCTCAGTTTCGCAAAAAGGCAGAAAATCAGCCGTATTTTTGCCTTCCGCATCTTGAAATGTTTACCAAAGCCGCAAAAAACGAATTGAATAAGAAGGATTACGCAGTGTTTTACAAGCAGATTTCTGAGGTGACCATGCGCTATTTTGAAGAACTTTGCAAAGATGTCTCATGGTTCTGTAAGAAGTTTGACTATCGTTATGACGAGGAACCGTGGGGGAATTCCAAAGATTCTGTTGAGCGTGCGGTGCAGTTCTTGTCGGGATACGGTGAAAAGAAGAAATGAGGAACAGCATGCGAACGCTTTGTGGAGTTTCTGCGCTTTTGTTGGCGGCATCGATCCTTTTGACATTGACTGCGTGCCAAAAAAAGAATACCACCGAAAGCGAACCCATTGAAACGGTGAGCGATAAGGCGGTGGAATATTTAAATAGGGCAATCAAAAACTATGCCACGGAGGATTTTCGCAGCAAATTCACTAGCAAGATCGAAGTGATGACCAAAGACAGCGCTACGCCTACAAGCAAATATGCCATCATTGGCGAATGCCTTGTTTTAAATGATGAAAAAAGCAATGAATGGATGGTTGATCTGTATGTCGACTATGATCAAAACGGAGAGAATTCCACAGATCCGATCTATTTCTCGACCTGCTATCTGTATGATCAGACGGTGTATCATCAGTTTGATAAAAAAGAGGAGAGCAAGGAAGAGAACTATTCTGTTTTAATGGACTATGACGATCTTACGTATATGGGACTGTACAGTATCGGAAATGCCGCGCCTGCTTCGGAATATGGTGTCAAGCAGGGAGATCGGTTACGCGTAGATCTGATCTTTTTAGCGCAGGATATATCAAAAATGCAGACGGTGATGATCCGCCAACTGCTTGACGGCGCTTTTTGCGGTGATACTGAGTTGGCGTTGGTTTTCTCAAATCTGACCTTTTCAGCGATGATTGATGCCAAAAACAATCGGATCGAGAGTTATTCTTTGACTTTTACAGCAACTTCGCCTCAGTTTGAGGAGGGAACGATATTACAGTTTGACTATACCGAAATAATTGACGAATACGGCGTTGACGAAACGATTGATTATCCTGATTTTTCAAAATATACCGACAGAACACCTGAAAATGAATAAAATACCGTGAGCGTCTTTGCTTCGTTGCGCACTCACGGTATTTTTATAATTGATGTCGGTGATAGTAAGATCCTGTTTCAAGATCTTTGAAGAGCAGTTCTTTCCCGTCAAAAACAATACAACTGTGTACGCTTCCGCCCTTTGGCAGAGAGACGGATCCGGGATTGATGAAAAGAAAACTGCCGTGATCGTTGCAGGCGGGAATGTGTGTGTGCCCGCAAGCAAGAATGCCGCCTTCCGGCAGGTGCGGTGGCATATGCTCGTCCCAAAGGTGTCCGTGCGTGGCGAAGATCGGCTTGCTTTCCCAAATGAGCGTCTGATAATCTTCAAGAACCGAGAAGTCAAGTACCATTTCATCCACTTCCGCGTCGCAGTTTCCACGCGTGCAAGTGATCTTGCTTGCCATTTCGTTGAGCATGTTGACCACTTCTTTCGGGTTATGTCCGCTCGGCAGATTGTTGCGCGGACCGTGATAGAGAATGTCGCCAAGTAAGAGCAGGTGCTCTGCACCTTCTTTTTGATATGCGTCAAGCAGCAGTTTGCAATAGTCGGCAGAGCCGTGAATGTCGGATGCGATAATCAATTTCATATTGATTCCTCTGAAAGTGCATCGGCAAGTTCGCCGATGTGATTGAAAATATAACTCGGTCTTATGCCTGTTGTTTCAATGTCTTCAAGCGTTCCTTCACCGGAGAGGACGAATGCGCTGTCGATGTCGGCATTTAACGCACAAGCGATATCGGTATACAACCGATCTCCGATAAGCAGGGCTTCTTCCGGTCGACAGCTGGTCTTTTCAAGAGCCATATAGGCCATGTCCGGCTGCGGTTTGCCGATAAAGCGAGGGCGCTTGCCGGTGGCGCGGGTGAGCATTTCGCAAAACGAACCGCAATCGGGAACATATCCGTAACTTGTTGGGCAGACCCAATCGGGATTGGTGGCGATGAAGGGAATGTCTTTGGTGGACAGTAGGCGCGCGCAGTCGTCCAGCTTTTTAAAGGTCAATTCGGTGTCAAATCCGCAGAGCAACACTTCCACATCCTCGCTATAGCAGTCGGTAACGCAGATACCGCACTCGGCAAGCTCTTTTTTGAGTGCCTCTGTGCCGCAAACATAGGTGCGCCGGCGAGGATATTCGGTATTTAAAAATTTTGCTGTCGCTTGAACGGAGGTTACGAAAGCGTCAAGCGGCGCGTCAATACCCATGCCGGCTAATTTTTCTTGATATTTGATGGCAGATTTGCTGGAATTGTTGGTAAGGTAAAGGCACTTGCCACCAATCCTTTCTACCTTTTCAAGGAACGGCATGGTACCGGGAAAGAGTTTTCCGTCAAGATAGATCGTGCCGTCCATGTCAAGAAGAAAAAGTTTTTTATTCTTTAAATCCATAATTACAAATTTCCGTCCGAAAGTTTTTAGAGAGGATCTTAAGGGCGAAGTCCTCGGTCTTTTTTCTCTCTGTGCTTTATACCTGTGCAAAGCCGATTTTGCGGTAGACCTTGGAAAGAGTACGCATTGCCTTTGCGTAGGCTCGGTCTCTGCCTTGACGCATGGTTTCTTCGAGGAATTGTTTATCTGCCATCAAACGAGTGTATTCCGCTTGAATGGGCGCAAGGGCATCCGCTACCGTTTCGCCGACTGCTAATTTGAAGTCGCCGTACCCTTTGCCTTCAAACTCTCTTTCGCATTCTTCCGGCGTTTTGCCTGTGAAGGCGCAATAGATGTTGATGAGATTATTTACGCCCGACTTATCCTCTCCGCGTAGGACTTCACTTCCGGAGTCGGTAACGGCTTTCTTAAATTTTTTGATTACGGTGTCTCGCGGATCAAGGATCGCCACATAGCCGTTCGGATTTTCATCCGATTTGCTCATTTTCTTTGTCGGATCGGTCAAGGACATGACGCGCGCTCCGGCTTTGGGAATGAATCCTTCGGGCACGGTGAAAGTCTGACCGTAAATGCCGTTGAAACGGTTTGCGATATCTCGTGCGATTTCGATATGTTGCATCTGATCCTGCCCGACCGGTACCATATCCGCTTGATAGAGCAGAATGTCCGCTGCCATCAGAGAAGGATATGTAAAAAGTCCTGCGTTGATGTTGTCAGCGTGTTTTGCGCTCTTGTCTTTGAACTGTGTCATTCTGGACAGTTCTCCAAACATTGTGTAGCAGTCGAGCACCCATCCGAGTTCTGCATGACAAGGCACTTGGCTCTGTACGAAGAGTGCGTTCTTTTGCGGATCGATGCCGCAAGCCATGTAGATGGCAAACAGCTCAAAAGTGTGCTTGCGGAGTTCTGCGGGAATCTGCCGTACTGTGATGGCATGCATGTCGGCGACGCAGAAAAAACAGTTGTATTCATCCTGCAGAAGATTCCAGTTTCGGATCGCGCCGAGATAGTTTCCGATTGTCAAAAGTCCGGAAGGTTGTACAGCGGAAAGAATGGTCTTCTTGGGTTGTTCAAGATTTTGTTGTTCGTTCATTGTGCACCTCTTTTTAAGGGGAAATCCCGTGTGTTTTTTACTTTTTCTTATTGTAACACAAAAGTACTCGCTTTTTCAAGTACATTTCATTATTTTTTGCTTGAACTTTCAACAAAAAAGTGGTATAATCTATATAATGAAAAAGAAAATGAGAGGTTGCTATGAGCGATATCTATTATGATACTTATAATGAGGGAGAGGCTCCGGAAGAGACCTCCGCTACCGAGCGGGTGATTAGACTGATCCTGCGCACTGCTACGATCACAGTTCTGGTTGTCATATTCGGAGTGCTGTTTTACCGTATGTGGGAAATGCGTGAGCCTTCCGGTGTTGGTGAATTTTTATGGACAGAGGAGATGCTTGAAAAGTACGAGAGCGTTGCTGACAAGGAAACGGTTGTGAGAGAGGAATATCTGGCAGACAATTTTCAATTTGAACGAGAGAATTTCACGGCAGTGACCGTTACCAAAGAAGCGCCAAAAAAAGAGGATTACGAGACATTGATCTTAACCCCGGAAGAGTACTATGAATCGGTTGGATTTAGGGTGTTTACAAACGTGACCGGCAGTTACACTGTCACGGACGATGAAGGTGCGGAAGAGACTGTTAAGTGTACCGGATGGTATGAGTCGGTTGGATCTCCTGTGGAACACGATCTGAGAGTGAGCGATGTCTATTTTGTACCTTCTTTGAACGTGGTGCAGTTAACTTTCCGCTACAAAGAGGATTGCCTTGAAAAATTAGGCGGGATTATTTGGTCTGATGGTAGCGATTTTCAGGTATATTTGGAAGATGATTTGGGAAATACTTATACCGACTATCGGTACAAGAAGAATGAACGTGGCGTTTACTGCTATGTCACCATGGTGTTTGAAGGGGTGGCTTTTGATGGGGTTGGAAAAATGGATCTAATCGCGAAATATCAGACTGCCGAGGAAGATGGAGAACTTTCAATGTATGTTTATGACAAAGCGTTGCCGCTCAGCATAGAAGAAGTTAAGGTCAAGAAAGACTCGGCTGAAAAACTGAATGTTTACAAACGATGATATAAATTTCCTACAATATATTATATACAGAGTAAAAGGTGTGATTATGATTCTTGATAATATTACAACAACTATAGCCTACCGTTGCCCGATCTGCGGGCAGGGGATTCTTTCCGGTGTCAATCTTTTTCGTCTGAAGGGAGACGTAAATCGCTTGCGCTGTCCGGAGTGCGATACGGTGTTGTCTGTTTCCGAGACCAATGAAGGAAAACTGCGTATTTCCGTTCCGTGCATGATCTGCCCGAATCCCCACAATCTGACGATTGCTAAAAATGCTTTTTTTGAAAAAGATCTTTTTACGCTACCTTGCCCCCTTTCCGGAATCGATACCTTGTTTGTTGGGAAAGAGGAAAAGGTTCGGGAGGCGCTTGATGAAAGCGGCAGACAACTGTCACAAATATTAGAGGAAGAGGGCGTTGATTCTTTTGCTCCCTTGCATGCGGAGGAGGAAGAAAAAGTCGATCCTGCGGTAGATAGCGTGGTACGCTTTCTGCTTTGCGAATTAGAGGACGAAAAGAAGATTACCTGTTATTGTAACGAAACAGGGGAAATACCGCTGTACGATTTTCAGGTGTTGTCTGAACGTGTGCGCATTTTTTGCCACTGCTGTAATGCTGAGGCTTATCTGCCGTTGCGCAGTGAAGCTGACGCGGAAGATTTTATCAAAACGGACAGCCTGAGATTAAAATGATGGAATAAATGCAACCCCTCATAGAAAGCCAGTAAATAGTTACAATTGCAGAGGTGACGCCAAAGTCGTGATTGAGAGCATTGATTAACAATAAGCCGAAATTGATATTGCTTTTTAAGAAATATCGACTTTGAATGATGAAGAAAATGGTGAAAAGCGTTCCGGATTCTCTTCTTGTTTTTGCTCAAAACGTCACCTATAAAAACGGCGATCGAAGCGAGCGGCAGATGTCACGAATTTTTAAAACCTCCATATACTGTACCGAGGAGAGCGAAAAGCCTCTATCAAGACACAGGAGGGTAACCCATGAACTGTCTTTGCAATTTGTTTGATGACAGCACCGTGTGGGTGATCATCATTGCATTGATCATTCTGTTCTGCTTCTGCGGAAACGGGAACTGCGCAACGCGCGGCTGCGGTTGTAACTGATATGATTTAACATGAAAACGGAGAGGCTAAAAACTTCTCCGCTTTTTGTTTTAAAGGTGTGGGGTGTAAACGACTTTAATGAAAGAAAAATGTTTAAAACAGGCGTATGAAGAATGCAAGGAAAAAATAAATAAAAGCGGTACGAATAGACAAAACGAACA
>CAZUWA010000040.1:0-10909 GCA_964623895.1 uncultured Lachnospiraceae bacterium
TGCCCGTGCAGGCAACAAAGGAAAGCGCCATGACAGCAATCAACAGACAGCAAATGATTCTGCAGAATGTTTTCATGTGTATTATCCTCCATGTTAAAGAAAATTACTGCACCAACATTATACCCGATTTTTTTTTAATTGTCAATATCTCATTTCTCAATAATTCACCTTTTTTGATGAACAAATCGCACAAAAAATGTGAATTTGTTTTGTTGGACAGGAGAAAACGGAATGTTTTATGTGTATTTTGCAGGCAAAAGCATCCGCGGTCCTTAAAAAGCGTAAAAGTTTCTCTTGACATTTTTTTCTTTTGCGATATACTTGATGATGTTAAAATTACTTGGATATTTTTGGAGGGATCCGACCTTGAAGAAGAAAAATATACTGGGAAGCGTACTGCTCTTTCTTTGTGCTTTCTTTTGGGGGTCAACCTTTGTTGCACAAAGTTCTGCCGCGGACAGTATCGGCGCATTCACCTTCCTTGCTGCGCGTTCGGTCGTGGGGGCAACTGCTCTGTGGCTGCTGATCGGACTGCGTGTGTTGTTTGTCTGCAGAACGGGTAAAGAACACAAAGCAAGCGCAGCGTTAAGTAAAAGAACGCTTTTAGGCGGGCTGAGTTGCGGTGTTGCCATTACCGCGGCATCACTTTTACAGCAGTACGGCATCCAATTTGGCGTCTCTTCCGGCGAGGCGGGCTTTATTACTTCGCTTTATATGTTTATTGTTCCGCTCCTCACTCTCTTTCTTTATAAACAACATCCGCGGCGCAATGTGCTGTTTGGTGCACTGCTGACGCTTGTGGGACTGTATTTTCTCTGTATTCTCGGCGCAGGTGGTAAAATAACGCTTGGTGTTGGGCATTTCCTTGTGTTTGGTTGTGCGATCTTGTTTGCGATACATATGTTGGTGGTGGAATGCTTTTCTGATACGGACGGACTGTATCTTTCCGCAATCCAGTTCTCGGTTGTGGCGCTCCTCTCGATACTCGGCGCACTGCTTTTTGAAGACCATACTTTCGGTGAGTTGTTTGACGCATGGTTTCCGATCGTTTATGCAGGGGTGTTCAGTACGGCGATCGGTTATACTTTGCAGATCTTCGGGCAAAAATACACCCCCACCGCCGTCGCACCGATCATTATGAGTTTAGAATCGGTCATCGCGTTCCTTTGTGAATGGCTGTGCGCCTTCCTTGGTATTTTCGGCGGTCATGTGGAGATGAATGTTTTTAAGATGATCGGTTGTCTTCTTGCTTTCGTAGGGATCGTGCTGGCACAGATGAATGGAAAAAACAATGAAAATAAAGAAAAGGGACTGTAACAAAAGCACAGTCCCTTTTTGCAGTTTTTTAAGGGTATGCCGCCTTCTTGAAAAGGCAGACAAGCAGACGAACGTTAAAAAACGCGGGAAAGAAATACACCCATTAAAATCGCTTGATTAACTTTTTTAAAAATGCGGTTTCGACAAAACAGCGCCTTTGTGTGTTTTAATCGTTTTGATTTATTTCTCCGATCATGACGTCGTAAAGTTCGGTTTTGCTCTCCGTCAGGTGCGCGGTCACACTTTCAATGTACTTCTCTGTGGCATGAGGATAAAAATAGGTCTGATTGAAGTCTTCCGGGTAGGGAAGACGAAGGATGACGTGATAGCCGAACTGAGTTTTGACCGGTTCGGAGATCTCATTTTCCTTTAGTTTGAAGGAAGTATCCTCAAATTCAGTGACCATTTCGCCGTAGGTGAAGGTGTAAACATTGCTTCCTGTTGATTGATAGTCGTTGCTGAACTGCCTTTGCAGTTCTTCGAAATTTTCGCCGTCTTTGTAGCGCGTGATCATCTCATTGGCGCGCTCCAACGCTTTTTCATCCGAAAGACCGTCGGTATACCCCACCAAAATGTGTCTGACGGTCACATAATCCTTTGCAAAATCTTCAAACGCTTCTTCTGAGAGATCTGCCTTAGGATCATCCTCTTTGACGGCATACTCCTCAATGGCGTCAAAATAGATGCTGTCTTCCAGATAGAACATTTTGAAGATGTCATCGGTCATGCCGACCTCCTCCATATATTGTTCTAACGAAATGCCGTAGTAATAGAGAAAATAGGTACCCGTTTCCTCTTTGTATGCCTCGTACTTTGTTTCCCAGTCTTCCGGCAATTCTGCGCCGGACTCATTAAAGAGCATTTTGTATGCTGCGTCCTTTTTACATTCGTACAAAGCTTCTTCAATTACCTTTTCGACTGCGTTTTCGGTCTTGGTCAAAAAATCAGAGTCTTCATATTCATAATTGGCAAGGATGGTGTCGTAATAATAGCGAAACAGACTTTTGGTGACCTCGAAATCCCCAATGGTCAAGACGATGCTGTCTTTCGGGATGCCGGATTCGCTTGTGGTGGGTGTGTCTGTTGTGCTTTTATCGTTACTGCAAGAAGTGAACAAAAGCGCCGAAAGTAACAGAACAGCGAGCAGTGTGAAGAGATATCTTTTCATATTTTTGACCGTGATTTGAAAGAGCCTTCTTTCAAATTTCTTTCTTGATTTTTTATTGGTGTGAAAGTTTTCCACAGGGGACTTTCGCGGACAACTCTGCATTTTGAGCGGTTTTATGCGAGTTTTCAACACTTTCAACAGGGTTTTCCACAGGAAAAATGGGGAATAAAGTCGAAAGAGCTTTTTTTGCTGAGAAAGATGAAAAAAGGTTTGAAGATCCTGTGGACTTTTGCTTTGCTTAGAGGGCGTTTGGTTATTTTACCAGTATTTTCGATCGAGGGAGCGCAACTGAATGGCTTGTGCAATGTCGCTTGCACCGACCTGTTCTCTGCCGTCAAGGTCTGCGATTGTTCGCGCAACGCGCAGAATGCGGTCGTGACCTCTTGCGGACAGTCCGAGATTATCAAATGCGGCGCGCAGAACCGCGTCTCCTTCTTCGTCGGGCGTACAGAATTGGCGAATGTCCCTTGCGGACATTCGCGCGTTGCAGGTGATATCAGTATTTGCAGCTTTAAATCGTTCTGCGGCAAACTTGCGTGCCTTGTTGATACGCGCGCGAACTGTTTCGGAGGATTCGCACACTTCTTTTGAGGAGAGGTCGTCATAATTCAATGCTGAGACTTCCACCTGAATATCAATGCGGTCAAGAAGCGGTCCGCTGATCCGTGACATATATTTTTTGATGTCATCCGGACGGCAGGTGCAACGTTTGTTCGGGCTTCCGTAGTTGCCGCAACGGCAAGGGTTCATCGCGCAAACGAGCATGAATGAGGTCGGGAAGGTGGTGTGGCCCGTTGCGCGGGTGATGGTAATGTGACCATCCTCAAGCGGCTGTCTGAGGATCTCGGTGACTTGCCGGGGAAATTCCGGCAGTTCGTCGAGAAAAAGGACGCCGTTGTGTGCAAGCGAGACTTCTCCGGGTTTCGGAATTGTTCCGCCGCCTGCCAGCGAGACGGCAGACATAGTGTGATGAGGCGCTCTGAAGGGACGAACGGAAAGGAGCGCCTCTCCTTCCGGCAGAGTTGCCGCACAAGAATGGATCCGTGTGCTTTCGAGCGCTTCCTCAAAGGTCAGTTCCGGCAGAATTCCGGGCAGACATTTGGCTAGCATGCTTTTGCCTGTGCCGGGAGGTCCGATGAACAGCAGATTGTGACCGCCTGCCGCGGCAATTTCCAGTGCTCTTTTTGCACCGTGTTGCCCTTTTACGTCCGATAGATCGAATGCGGCACGTTCCGCTTTTCCGAAAAAATTTGCTCGATCAAAAACGGTGGGGACAAGCGGTCGTTGTCCCGAAATATGCTCTAAAAGCATATTGATATCAGTCACTCCGTAAACGGTGATGCCGTCTACCACGGATGCTTCGGAAGCATTTTCCGCGGAAACGAAGACGGTATGTAATCCTTTGTCTTTTGCCGCCATCACCATTGGAAGGACGCCGTGCACCGGACGGATCAGCCCGGACAGCGACAGTTCTCCGATAAAACAACAATCGGAAATGTCTTTGCTGATTTGTTCATCTGCCGCAAGAACAGCAACCAAAAGCGCCAAATCGTAGGCAGAACCTGCCTTTTTCTTGTCGGCCGGTGCCATATTGACGGTAATGCGCGCTGTCGGAAAAACAAAACCCGAGGAGATAGTGGCATTGCGCACCCGCTCCTTCGCTTCCTTGACGGCGTTGTCAGGCAATCCGACGACATCAAATGCGGCAAATTTTTCTTCCGGGACTTGTTGAAGGGCGCATTCCACGCTGACGGGAAAACCTGTCACCCCTTCAACTCCGGCGGTGTATACACTTGCGATCATAATACTCCTTTGTCAGGGCTGAAACATGTCCGAAATTTCGAATGGCGCGGGATATTTTTTGATAACGGAAAATCCCTCCGTACCGTTCGGTCGACGGAGGGGACGCCGAAAAATTATTGAGAAATATCGAGAGCCTGATTGTAGAGTTCTTTGAAGGTTGCGGCTTTCTTTGCGCAGTACTGCTTCATCATATGTATATCGTCGATCGAATACTGCTCCAGTTCTCCGTCCTTCAGTTTTCCCTTGTACATCCGATCAAGCGTCAGGGCGAATTCGATGTTCATGGCATCGAGCTCTTCCCCATGCATGCAGATCACCATGTTCGACTTTCCTGCTAACAGCAAGTTGACGGCTTTGATACCCATTCTGGAAGCGATCACTCTGTCGCGAAGTGTGGGGGAACCGCCACGCACAACGTGACCGAGTCTGGTAAATCTCGATTCAATGCCGGTGCGCTCTTCGATCCGTGTGGTCAGGCCCTCTGCGTAATTTTCCACTCCTTCGGCAACCATGATGATATAATGTCTCTTTTTGCGAGATTTTCCGATCAAGATCTCTTCGAAAAGTTGTTCTTCATCGAAGGGCAGTTCGTCTACCACGATTTGGGATGCGCCTGTTGCGAGTCCAACATTCAGCGCGATATAGCCTGCATGTCTGCCCATGATTTCGACGACGTTGCAACGGAAGTGCGATTCGCAGGTATCTCTCAGACGGTCGACCATCTGCAGTGCGGTGTTCATTGCGGTATCATAGCCGATCGTATACTCTGTGGAAGAGATGTCGTTATCGATCGTGCCGGGGATACAAATGCAGGGGATACCCCTGCGAGTAAGGTCTGCGGCACCTTTGAATGTGCCGTCGCCGCCAATGGCAATGATTCCTTCGATGCCGAAGTCATGGCAATTTTTGATTGCCTTGTCCATGCCCTCTTCTGTTTTAAATTCTTTGCTTCTGGCGGTATACAGGATTGTTCCGCCACGGTTGATGACGCTAGAAACGTCACGCATACCAAGCGGACGAATATTGCCTTCAATCAATCCTTTGTACCCTTCGTAGATGCCCATGACTTCCACATCATGATCTTTTGCCTGTCTGACGACGGCTCTGACAGCAGCGTTCATTCCGGGTGCGTCGCCGCCCGATGTCAATACGCCGATTCTTTTAAATTTCTGTTCCATAGTGATTCACCTCTTGTACGGTTTGATATTGTATATAATTTTTATTTATTTATTATTATTATTATTATTTATTTTACTGTTTTTCCAATCGTTTTTTCAGATGCCTTTTGGCTGTGATCCAAATCTTTCTGCCATCTAAGAGTGAGAATGCAAGCAAGAAAAGCACTTGAAGTGGGACTGTAACATACCACGCCGAGCGATCTGATAGAGTCATGCAAAGGATCTGAAGAGTCAATAGCGCAATGTTTGCTGACAGCAGTTTCGGCTGCAACTTGAAATCAACATAATGTTTTGCCGTCAGTGCGCGCACGAGGAAGACGATCCCATAACTGATAGCGGTTGCGATCGCCGCGCCGAGCGCTCCGAGTCCTGGTAGGGAAATGCCAAACAATTTATCGGGAATGAGCAAAAAGTTCAATAGCAGATTCAGTCCTGCACCGAGCACAGCGGTCCACATCGAGAAATTACTTTTTAATCTGACGGTATAAACGCTGCCTACAAAGGAGGACAGTGCGCTGAATACCGTTGCACCGACCAGTGTTGGGATATAGATCCAAGAAGTATGGTATGACGGATCCATCATGATGCCCGTCAACGGCTTGGCAAGCGCCACGATGACGGATGCCATCAAAAAGAGTAGTCCGAAATAGAAAGAAAATACGCCGGAAAAGAAGGCGGAGCGTTCTTTTTCGTCATCTTCCGCCACCGAAGAATAGCTCCATGCTTGCGAAAAGACGGTGCAAAGCAGAGTGACGAGCGTCGGAATCTTGTATGCCGCCGAATAAAAATCCGCAATATTCGGGTCTGATACAAAAAAGCGTACCATATAGCGATCGGATACCGAAGTTACCCACCAAGATACCGCTGTCGGAATGAGAGGTGCTGCGTACTTTATCATCTTTTGGTAGATGTCTTTTTCGATATTCTTTGGTTTGACCAGATCGCGCCACAACCGTTCCTTTACGATGACCAACAAGGTGACGATGAAATCGGCAAGAATCACCGAGAATACATATTCAAATACTCCGAAATGTCCGGAAGCGTAGAAAATGATATTCAAAACAGCGACAAGGGCGGTATTGATCACTCCTTGTAGCGAGAAAAAAGCAAAATGATCTTTGGTGCGGATATATTGTGTCACGAGAGAATGCAAAACAGAAGAGAGAATATACACGCCGATGAGTGGGATGTATTGCTTGAATGAGAGATCAAAATGCCCCAAAATGAGCCAACTTCCCACCAAAACTGATATCATAACGGCAAATCCGCCGCCGAAGATCACAAATCCTGCCGTAAAGACCTTCTTTTTGTAAAGCTTGTCCCCCTCCATTGCCAACCGAAACAACCCTTCCGTAAGCCCCAGGGCGGCAAAAGGGATGAGCAAGCGTGCAGTCTGGGTGATCAAATCCGCGGTGTTGTACTCTCCGTCTTTCAGTGCAGTTGTGTACAAACGGATCAAAATAAACGGCAAGAGTTTGGAGCCGAAGGTTCCAAGTGTGATCAGCATTGTGTTTTTGATCAGTTTTTTATAGCGATCCAAATCTTCGCCTCCTTACATCACATACCACTTCAAAATAGATTATACCACATAAATTTCGTTTATGCAAGTGGAAAAAAAGAAAAATAAAAAATCCCTGAAAGAATTCATCTTTGTAATTGACATTATATCCCTTTTTTGTTATAATAGTTAAGATAAAAGAAACAAAATATGAAAAAATATGAATACAAGGGAGAAGACATATGGTCAGAATCGAAATGGAAAATGGTGGAATGATTCTTTTGGAGCTTTATCCGGAAGTTGCACCCAAAACAGTTGAGAATTTTGAAAAACTGGTGAAGGAGGGCTTTTATAACGGTTTGATCTTCCACAGAGTCATTGCAGGATTTATGATCCAAGGCGGTGACCCGACCGGTACCGGCATGGGCGGCAGTAAAGAGAAATTGGTCGGCGAATTTGACGCGAATGGTTTTCATAATACATTGTCTCACACCAGAGGGGTTGTTTCGATGGCAAGAAGTCAGGCGTTTGATTCGGCTTCCTCGCAGTTCTTTATCATGCATCGGGACGGAAAATTTCTTGACGGTCAGTATGCCGCATTTGGTAAAGTGGTCGAAGGTATGGAGGTGGTTGACGAGATCGCAGAAACTGCGACCGATTATAACGACCGTCCGCGCTTTGATATGGTGATGAAGAGTGTGACATTGATATAATGTAATAGATAATGAAAGAATATATTTTGTCGCTCGATCAGGGCACAACCGGTTCGCGTGCGATCCTCTTTGATAAAAAAGAGCGGGTGATTGCACAGGCTTACAAAGAAGTGCACTGCAACTATCCGCATTCCGGATGGGTGGAACAAAATCCGGAGGAATTGTATGCCGCACAGTATGCGGTGATGGCGGAAGTGATCGCGCTGTCCGGAATATCTGCCAAAGAGATCGCTGCCATCGGCATTGCTTGCCAACGGGAGACCACGATCGTGTGGGAGAAGAAAAGCGGAAAGCCGATCGCACCTGCTATTGTTTGGCAGTGCAGACGCACGGCGGAATATTGCGAGAGATTGAAAAAAGAGGGCTACGGCGAATTGCTCCACTTAAAAACAGGACTTCTGCCAGACGCCTATTTTTCGGCAACAAAACTAAAATGGATCCTTGAGAATACGCCCGGTGCAAAAGAAGCTGCCGAAAGGGGCGATCTGCTCTTCGGAACGGTGGACAGTTATCTTATTTTCAAGCTGACCGGTGGAAAAATGCATGTCACCGATCGCACCAATGCTTCAAGGACGATGCTGTATAACATTCACGAGCTCTGCTGGGACAAAGAATTGTTGGCGCTGTTCGGCATTCCGGAAGCAATGCTTCCGACGGTCTTTCCGAGCAGTGCCTACTTCGGGGAATGTAGGGCATTCGGCAATCCTATCCCCATTACCGGTGTGGCAGGAGATCAGCAGGCAGCGCTTTTTGGGCAAGGCTGCTTCTCTCCGGGTGCGGTGAAGAATACTTACGGAACAGGATGCTTTATGCTGATGCATACGGGAGAAAGAGCGGTGCAGTCGGAAAACGGACTGTTGACCACCCTTGTCGCAACGGACAAGAGCAGCGCGGGATATGCGCTTGAGGGAAGTGTGTTCACAGCGGGTGCGTTGATCAAGTGGTTAAGAGACGGTCTTGGCATCATCGAAAAAGCTTCCGATACCGAAGCGCTAGCGTATTCGCTTTCCGATAACGGCGGGGTGTACATCGTTCCGGCGTTTACGGGACTGGGTGCGCCGTATTGGGATATGTATGTCAAAGGCGCAGTCGTAGGATTGTCGGCGGGATGTGGGAAGGCGCATTTTGCAAGGGCGGCGCTTGAAGCGATGGCGTATCGCACGGCGGATCTGCTGTCGATCATGGAACGCGACTCCGGATATAAAGCAGTAGAACTTCGTGTAGATGGCGGCGCGATCGCAAACAATTTTCTTGCCTCTTTCCAGGCAGATATCTTAAATCTTCCGATTATTCGACCGGATAATACAGAACTCACGGCACTCGGCGCCGCAAGATTGGCTGGGATGGAAGTTGGGCTTTTTGATCCGAAAAAGTGCCGAGAGAGCGCCAACGGAAGAAGTTTTTTACCTGCAATGTCGGAAGAGACTCGTCAAAAGAATTTGGACGGTTGGAAAAAAGCGATCGACAGCGTGCGCACACGTCGATAGATAAATGAAAGGACAGATATCATGAATAACAAACTCGAAAAAAAGTATGGTCTGTTTACCGCGATCGGTATGGTTGCAGGGATCGTGATCGGTTCAGGCGTGTTTTTTAAGGCACAGAATGTCTTAAATAACACAAACGGCAATATGCCTCTTGGTATTTTGGCGTGGATCATCGGCGGAGCGGTCATGCTGATATGCCTACTCAATTTTTCCGGATTTGCTACGAAATACGAAAAAGTCAACGGCATCGTCGATTACAGTGAAGCGATGGTCGGTAGCGGCTATGCCTATGCGGTCGCGTGGTTTTTGATGACGATCTACTACCCCGGTATGACTAGCGTGCTGGCATGGGTGTCCGCGCGTTATACCTTGGAAGTTTTCGGCAATACAGATGCGACGAGCGGACTGTGCATTGCGCTAGCTTGTTTTTACCTTTGCCTATCCTTTGCGATCAATGCTCTGTCCCCAAAGCTTGCGGGAAAACTGCAGGTCGGAACGACGGTGATCAAGCTTATTCCGCTTGCGATCGTTGCGGTCGTCGGAACGATCGTGGGTATTGTCAACGGTACGACGGCAGATGCTTTTGATACGATCAACGTGGTCGGAGAAGGCTCCAGTATCGGTTCAGCATTGTTTGCTGCGGTGGTCTCCACTGCTTTTGCATATGAAGGATGGATCATTGCAACCTCCATTAACGCGGAACTGAAAAACGCTAAGAAAAATCTGCCGATCGCACTGCTCGTGGGTGGGATCATTATTGTGGCAACATATGTTTTATACTATATCGGCATCGCAGGCTCGGCGCCGGTAGGGGATCTCATTGATAAAGGTGCCGTGGTCGGCTTCAAAAATCTGTTTGGAAATGTGGGCGGTACGGTGATCATGATGCTGGTGGTAGTATCGTGTTTGGGCACGTTGAACGGGCTGATGGTCGCATCCACCAGAGCAATGTACTGCATTTCCGCAAGAAAAGAAGGTCCGGCGCACGAAATCTTCGAAGAGATCAGCGAACATACCAATATGCCGTACAATTCTGCGATCATCGGCTTGGCGATCTGCGCGGCATGGCTGTTTTACTTCTACGGCGCGAACCTTACAAAGAGTATTTTCGGACCGTTTACCTTTGATTCCTCCGAATTGCCGATCATTACCATTTATGCATTTTATATCCCGATCTTTATTCGGTATATCAAAATGTACGGCAAAGAGAATGTATTGAAGAATGTTGTTCTTCCGGTGCTCGGTATCGTTGCATCAGTATTTATGATCTTTGCGGCAGTATGGTCGCACGGCTACCTGCCGTATATAGCGGCAAAGGAGGCGGGTAATTTCTCCTGCCCGGCGCTGTTCTATTTGATTGTATTCGCTTTGATTATGCTGATCGGTGCGGCGTTCTACAAGACGAATAAAAAAAATAAAAAGTAATCCAAAAAGGACTGTAACGAAAGTAATGAAGCGCTTTCTGTCAAGTGACAGAATAAGAAACAAAAACAAATTAGTTTGAGTTCTGCCCTGTTGCGCAACAGGGCGGAACATTTTTAAAAATAATGGCTTTTTTCTCTTTTTCTATTTACATTTTGCGGTTTTTGTGGTAAAATAACCAAGCAAGCAGAAAATCTACCCGTGGCACAGTTGGATAGCGCGTCAGACTCCGACTCTGAAGGTCGAAGGTTCGAATCCTTTCGGGTAGGCCATCAAAGGGCGATAAAAAAGATATCGCCGGAAAAAGCCTTGATTTTTCAAGG
>CAZUWA010000041.1:0-10357 GCA_964623895.1 uncultured Lachnospiraceae bacterium
CATGCGATATCATCGCCTACGCACCATACTTTGTAGCCCTTTTCGCGGAAAATTGCAGGCGGAATAAGCATTGCAAGGTTGGTCTTGCCGCATGCAGAGGGGAATGCGGCAGTGATATACTTGATCTCTCCGTTCGGATACTCAAGACCGAGAATAAGCATATGCTCAGCCATCCAACCTTCCTTACGTCCAAGGTAAGAAGCAATACGCAGAGCGAAGCACTTCTTGCCCAACAGAACGTTTCCTCCGTAGCCGGAGTTGACGGACATGATGGTGTTATCCTGTGGGAAGTGTGTGATATATCTGTTCTCTTCATCAAGATCAGCACGCGCATGCAGACCCTTGATATAGTCAGGGCTGTCACCCAAAGCTTCCAAAACGTTCGTACCGACACGAGTCATGATGAGCATGTTCAGTACAACGTAGATGGAGTCGGTCAATTCAATACCGTACTTTGCGAAGTCGGAGCCGACAACACCCATGGAGTAAGGAATCACGTACATGGTACGACCCTTCATGGAACCGGTGTACAGTTTATTCAGTTTTGCATACATTTCATCGGGAGCCATCCAGTTGTTGATATAGCCTGCTTCTTCGTGTGTGGGAGTGCAGATATAGGTTCTTCCCTCAACACGTGCAACATCATTGATAGCAGTTCTGTGCAAATAGCAGTTCGGCAACTTCTCTTCGTTGAGTTTGATCATCTCGCCGGTGGAGCACGCTTCTTTGCGCAGAGCCTCAGCCTGCTCTTCGGAACCGTCAATCCACACGATCTGATCAGGCTGAGTCATCTTAGCCATCTCATCGATCCATGAGAGAACATACTTGTTGTTAGTCAAAGACATAAGTGTTTACCTCTTTTCATACAATTTATTTTGATTATTTGATACCCCAAATACATCAATACGTATTTTACTACAAAAAACACATTTTTGCAAGAGTTTTTTTGATTTCATATTTTTTTAACAATTTCTAACAGACTGCACTGCCCTGCAAATCTCCGCATAGTGTGAAATATCTAATTTTTCCCCGCGCACATCGATCGGAAACCCCATTCTCAAGAGAGTCTGTCCGAGAATGTTCCGCTCATCTGCCGAAAAAATGCCTTTTAAGGTATTACCGAGCGTTTTTCTCCTCTGTTCAAACGCCGCCTTGACCATCGACAAAAGCAATTCTCTGTCACAATCCGCATAAGGACTTTCTTCGTGGATTTCAATCTGCATCACACAACTTTCTACCTTCGGTGCAGGCAAAAAGGATCCGGGAGAGACGGTAAACAGTTTTTTTGCTTTCCCATAATAGCCGACCGCTGCTGTAATCGCACCGTATTCCGGGCTGCCTGCCGGAGCGGTAATACGGTCTGCAACCTCCTTTTGCACCATAACAGTCACGCTTTTAAAGGGCACACCGGATTCGAGCAGATACATCAGAACAGGCGTGGTGATATAGTAAGGTAAGTTGGCGCAAACACGAATACCGGCGCAATCGGAGAATTCTTCTTTACAAAGCGCGTCAAGATCGGTCTTCATAACATCTCTGAGAACGACCTTCACATTTTCAAAATCTCCGAGCGTATAGTTCAGAACAGGAATGAGAGTTTCGTCAATCTCCAGTGCAACCACCCTCTTTGCCACCTTGCAAAGTTGATAAGTGAGCGTGCCCATTCCCGGACCGATCTCGAGAACCCCATCATCAGAGGTACATCCTTCCGCCGCAATACGCTCGGGTACCGATCGGTTGATAAGAAAATTCTGTCCGTACTTCTTTTTTGTATAGATCCCGAACCGTTCCATCAGAGAACGAAGGGTAGAAAGATCGGTCAACTGCAATTCCGGCATTTTCTTTCTCCTTTTGTGAAATTTGTACTTGACAAATATTTTTTTTCGTGCTATAATCACGTTCGTCATTATAGCATAGCATGAGCAAAAATGCAAGTGCCATTTTACATTGCTGGTGTAGCACAGTCGGTAGTGCAGCTGATTCGTAATCAGCAGGTCGAAGGTTCAAGTCCTTTCACCAGCTCCATATAAAAAGCCAGTTGCTGTTGCGGTTGGCTTTTTATTTTTTTAGTGCGTTGACTTTTTACTTTTTTCATTGTCTATATGGCAGACCCGAAATTTCCACGGAGGACACCACATGAAACGCATCCTGATCTTTATTTTGACAGTACTATTGCTCACAAATTTACTCGCCTGTCAGAGCATCCCAAAAGACACGACACGATCTCACCCTCATCCGTCCGATATCGCAACGGTAACCATATCCCCACCAACGATATCATCCGATCTCTCCACAGACATTGAGACAGTCACGCCGACAATATCACCCGATCTCTCCACAGACACCAAGCCAATCATGCCGACAATATCTCCCGAACCTTCAACTGACATTTCGACCGATATTTCAACCTTTGAGCCGTCCGAAACGGAACCGGAAGACAATGAATTTGTCTTAATAAGCGATTATGTCCCGACTGCCAAGATCGAACTTGCTTATGCAACAGTGAACAATTTTACCGGAATACGCATCTATGATTTTACTGACGCGTATCTGCGTTACGGCACAGTGAAAAAGTTGATGAAAATTGCCGAAGCGCTTGAAAAAGAGGGTGTTGGATTGATCATCTGGGACGCATTCCGTCCTGTCTCTGCACAGAAAGCGCTTTACGAATGCTATCCCGATCCGACCTTTGTGTCTCATCCTGTCACCGGCAAACGCGCACATTGTCGCGGAAACACCGTTGATGTGACATTGTATGACCTTGAAAGCGGCAAAGAACTGTCTATGCCATCCGAATTTGACGATTTCACCTCCGCGGCAGACCGTGATTACAGCGAATGTTCTTCCGATGTAGCAAAGAATGCTCGTCTTTTGGAGGATACCTTCGTAAAATACGAATTTACTCCCTATTACAACGAATGGTGGCACTTCAGCGATACCATCGATTATCCCGTAGATGAAGATTTTGAGCCGACAGTTCCGAAGATCTGGGTTGCCAACTGCAACGAGTTCATCAACCTTCGAAACTATCCCGGAGGCAAAACCCTTGCCAAAATCCCAAAAGGCGAAGCGTTTGAAATAAAAAAGTGGGACGGACAACAAGCATTGGTAACCTATCAGGGCATCACAGGCTATGTTCATACAGCCTACATCAAACCGGCGGATTCTGACTATTTCAAAAACATCCTTCAAATCGTCGCGCCGACCGATACCTACAGTTATGAGCAAATGCTGTCCGATCTCGATGCGCTTCAAAAGCAATATCCGGACACCGTACATCTGACTTCCATCGGCAAATCAGAACTGGGGCGCACGATCCCTGTCCTGCAGATCGGCGATCTTAGCGCAGAGCACCATGTATTGCTTCACGGAGCGATACATGCAAGAGAACACATGACCACGTGGTTGCTGATGGCAATGACAGACTACTGGCTGGCACACGACCTCATCAGTTACGGAGATGTTTGTTACCACATCATCCCCATGGTCAATCCGGACGGCGTAGTCATCAGCCAAACAGGAAAGCTGACAGAGGAACAACAGAAGATCTATCGTTACGACCGTATATATGGCTACATCGATACCGATTCCGACCACAGTTATACACAACGTTGGAAAGCCAACGGCAATGGCGTTGACATCAACCGTAATTTTCCCTCAGGTTGGGAAAATTTCGATGATCGCACTTCGCCTTCCTCTCAAGGGTATCGAGGAACAGCACCATTCTCCTCCGCAGAGGCAGCGGCGCTCAGAGATTACACCTTGAAATATTCCTTCGATGCCACCGTCAGTTATCATGCATCCGGAAGCCTGCTCTACTACGAATACGGAAACAACGAGCCTGCGATTGCCGGGTCTCATTCGCTTGCCAAAGTGATCAATACGATCAGCGGCTACACGATAGAAGAAAAGAGCGGTCTTTCCGACGCATACGGCGGCGGATACAAGGATTGGGCGATTGAAGAATTGGGCATTCCGTCTGTAACTGTCGAAATCGGTTGCAAAGAGGCGCCTTTGGCAGAACGAGAGATCTACAGCATTTTCGTCCGCAATTACCGCATTTTGCCACAAATCGCGCGATGGCTTCGGAAGTAATCGGCTTGTTTCAAGTCAAAAATTTGGTATAATGTCCCATCGGAGGAAAAGCCGCTTTTGCGCTTTTTCCTCCTCTTTCCGCATACAGGTAAAATGATACAAAAAATTAAAATTATTTCTATACAAAATGTTGAGATAATGTCTTGATTTCTTAAAAAAAAAGTGATATACTCTACTGTAGAGGTCATGCGCTCGCATGATATAAAAAATAAATAACAGGAAGTGAATGCTATGAATAAGATTACGATCATCGGAACCGGAAGCGTCGGTTCCACCATTGCCTACACCTTGGCCGTCAACGGTCTTGCCTCTGAAATTGTCATGATCGACATCAACCATGAAAAAGCCCTCGGCGAAGCGTTGGATATCCGCCAGGGCACTCCCTTCTGCAATCCCTGCTCTGTGTATGCAGGTTCGTACAGTGATGCAGTCGGTTCGAACATCGTCATCGTTACCTCCGGTATCGCCCGCAAACCCGGTCAGTCCAGACTCGATTTGGCTCAGACCAATGTCAACATCACCAAAGGAATCATTCCGGATATTGTGAAATACGCACCCGATGCAAAATATATCATCGTTTCCAACCCCGTCGACATTCTCACCTATACCTTCTTCAAGCGTTCCGGCTTGCCGGAAAACCAGATCATCGGTTCGGGAACTATTCTCGATACCGCAAGACTGCGCTCTAGACTTGCCGAATATTTCAGCATCAATCAGCAGAATGTGCACGCCTATGTCATGGGTGAACATGGCGACTCTTCTTTCATTCCGTGGTCTGTTGCAAATATCTCCAATGTTCCGGTATTAGAATGCCCCAAACTGATGGTGACCAATCATCGAATCATCCCCGATCTCGATCTTGACGATATCGAAACATATGTACGTAAATCCGGTGGACGCGTGATCGAACGAAAGGGCGCAACATTCTATGCCGTATCTATCTCCGTTTGCCACATCGTCAAGACCATTCTTTCAGGTATTGACACCACCATGACCGTTTCCACTATGATGCACGGTGAATACGGACTCGACGACGTCTGCCTCAGTGTGCTTTCGGTTGTCGGTAAGGACGGTGTCAATGCAAAGATCCTTGTTCCGTTGACTGATGAGGAGACCAAAAAACTGCAACACAGCGCAGAATGTCTCAAAGATGTCATCAAACAGATCGAAATCTGATTAAATCACAGGAGCGTTATCAAAATGGAATATCGTATTGAACACGATTCTATGGGAGAAATGAAAGTTCCCGCAGACCGTCTTTGGGCGGCACAGACACAACGTAGTCATGAGAATTTTGAGATCGGCGTCGGTATTGAGACGATGCCTGCTGAAATCATCCATGCATTCGGCATTCTCAAAAAAGCAGCGGCACTTGCCAATCATGAATTGAAACCCGAAAAGATGACAGATGAAAAATTGGCTGCTATCACTGCCGCTTGCGATGAAGTGATTGCCGGAAAACTCAACGAACACTTCCCTTTGGTCGTTTGGCAGACCGGTTCCGGAACACAGTCCAATATGAACACCAACGAAGTCATTCGTAACCGCGCCAACCAAATTGCCGGCAAAGAACTGACCCATCCCAACGACGACATCAATATGAGCCAGTCGTCGAACGACACCTTCCCGACTGCAATGCACATTTCCGCTGTTCTTTCAATCGAAAATAAGTTGTTGCCCGCTTTAGAGCAATTGATTGCAACGCTGATTCGTTTGGAAGCGGAAAATGAAGGGATCGTCAAATCGGGACGCACACATCTGCAGGATGCGACCCCCATTAAATTCAGCCAAGAGATCAGCGGTTGGAGAAGCAGTTTAGAGCGTGACTGCGAGCTGTTAAAACTTGCCGTGAAACCTCTTTATGAGTTGGCACTCGGCGGCACTGCCGTCGGCACGGGACTCAATGCGCCCAAGGGGTTTGATACGCTTGTCGCCGCAAAGGTCGCAGAGCTGACAGGAAAACCCTTCGTTACAGCAAAGAACAAGTTCCATGCACTTACCTCCAAGGACGAGTTGGTGTTTGCACACGGTGCGATCAAAGCGGCTGCGGCTGATATGATGAAGATTGCCAACGATGTACGTTGGCTGGCTTCCGGTCCGCGTTGCGGCATTGGAGAAATCAACATCCCGGAAAACGAACCCGGATCTTCGATCATGCCCGGAAAAGTTAATCCCACTCAGTGCGAAGCAGTCACCATGGTGGCTGTTCAAGTCATGGGCAATGATGTTACCATAGGAATTGCGGCTTCCCAAGGCAATTTTGAGCTCAATGTCTTCATGCCTGTCGCTGCTTATAATTTTCTGCAGTCTGCGAGACTGCTCGCTGAAGCAGTCATTTCCTTCGACTTGAAGTGTGCTTCCGGCATCACAGCAAACAAGGAAAAGATGCACCACAATCTCTACAATTCCTTGATGTTGGTAACGGCGCTCAACCCATATATCGGTTATGAAAACGCCGCAAAGACCGCAAAGAAAGCATACAAGGAGAATATTTCGCTAAAAGATGCTTGCGTCGCACTCGGCTTTTTGACTGCGGAACGATTTGATGAAGTTTTTCATCCCGAACAAATGGTCTGAGTTTTGACCAAGGGAACGTTTTTTCCCTTCCCTGCTCTATTCTCCAGAAAGGATCAACATCTCATGAAGGTTTCATATTTTCCCGGTTGTACACTCAGAACCAAAGCAAAAGATCTTGATACTTATGCAAGAGCTTCTGCTTTGGCGCTTGGTGTAGAACTTGAAGAAATCGAAAACTGGCAGTGCTGCGGTGGGGTATATACCACTGCAAAAGACGAGATCGCAACCAAACTCTCTTCCGTTCGCGCTCTTCGTGAGGCGGCAGAAAAGGGACAACCCTTGGTAACTGTCTGCTCAGCCTGCCACAATGTCATAAAACAGACAAATCACGCCATGCAAACCGACGCGGATTTTGCGTGGAAGGTAAATAATTACTTAAAACAAGACCCGGAAGGAAGAGGATATCGCGGTGAAGCCGAAGTGCTGCATTATCTCGAACTGCTGCGCGATGTCATCGGTTTTGACAAGATCAAGGAAAAAGTGATCAAGCCGCTTACCGGACGAAAGATTGCCGGATATTACGGTTGTCTTTTGCTCCGTCCAAACGGTGTGATGCAATTCGACGATCCGGAAAATCCCACTGTTCTTGAAGATTTTATCAGAGCACTCGGCGCGGAACCTGTCCTCTACCCTGCAAGAAACGAATGTTGCGGTGGATATATCGCATTGGAAGACCCAACATCCGCAAAAAAGCGCAGCAACATTGTCTGCGCAAGCGCGGAAGGACATGGAGCCGATACGATCGTAACCGCTTGCCCGCTTTGTCGCTACAATCTTGTCAAAAACGGAAGTCCCCTTCCCGTAGTATATTTCACTGAACTGCTCGCCGAAGCACTCGGCATCAAGGAGGATGCAAAATGACAGAAAACGCAAAAAAGGAACAGATCCTGCGCATGAGCGGTGTAAATCCGATCAAATGCATGCGTTGCGGAAAATGCTCCGGTACCTGTCCGAATTACGATGAGATGGAATACCACCCGCACGAATTTGTGTACATGGTGGAAACAGGAGACATCGAAACATTGCTCAAATCGGATTCAATCTACAAATGCCTGAGTTGCTTTGCGTGTATAGACCGTTGCCCGAGAGGTGTTGAACCAACAAAGCTCATCGAAGCGCTCCGCTTGCTAGCGGTACGTGAGCAAGGAAGCAATCACATCTCTGCCGGGGACATTCCGGAACTCTTAGATGATGAAATGCCTCAGCAAGCGATTGTCAGTGCATTACGAAAATACAGCAAATAATTAACTAATTAAGGAGATACCAATGCAAAGAATCGGAGTATTCGTATGCTGGTGCGGAACAAACATTGCCGGAACGGTTGATGTTAAGGCAGTTGCCGCGGCATTAAAAAATGAACCGGGCGTTGTTTTTTCCACCGAGTATCAATATATGTGCTCGCAAGCGGGTCAAAATATTATCAAAGACGCCATCAAGGAGCACAAACTGACAGGTGTGGTGATCTGCTCCTGTTCGCCGAGAATGCATGAAGCAACCTTTAGAAAAACAGTTGCTTCGGCAGGATTGAACCCCTATATGCTTGAGATCGCAAATATCCGTGAGCAATGCTCTTGGGTACATAAAGAGATGCCTGTCGGCACCGAGAAGGCAATTATTCTCGGCAAAGCCGCTGTTGCCAAAGTCAACCTCAACGCACCGCTTGTACCGGGTGAAACCCCTGTGACAAAACGCGCACTGGTGATCGGTGGTGGCATTGCAGGCATTCAGACCGCGCTTGATATTGCCGACGCAGGCTTCCCTGTAGACATTGTTGAGAAGAAGCCGACCATCGGCGGAAAAATGGCACAACTTGACAAAACCTTTCCTACCCTTGACTGTGCTGCCTGCATCTTGACTCCAAAGATGGTGGATGCAGCACAGCATGAAAAGATCCGCATCTTTTCTTATTCGGAAGTAGAGGATGTCCATGGCTTTGTCGGCAATTTTGATGTCAAGATCAAAAGAAAAGCTCGTTATGTCAAGGAAGATCTCTGTACCGGATGCGGACTTTGCACCGAAAAGTGTCCTCAAAAAAAGGTGCCGAATGAATTCAACCTCGGTATGGACAACCGTCATGCTATCTATATTCCTTTTGCACAGGCAGTCCCGAAGGTAGCGACCATTGATCCGAACTACTGTACCATGTTGAAGACCGGCAAGTGCGGTGTTTGCTCGAAGGTCTGTACCGTCGGTGCAATTGACTATCAAGCAAAGGATGAATATATCGAAGAAAAGTATGGTGCGATCGTTGTTGCAACCGGCTTCAATCCCATTTCGATGGAGAAATTTGACGAATATGCTTATGCACAATCGAAAGATGTCATCACCTCTCTCGAATTCGAAAGACTGACCAATGCTGCAGGTCCGACCGCAGGCAAACTTCTTCGTCCTTCCGACGGCGAACATCCGCACACCATTGTATTTGTACAGTGCGTTGGCTCGCGTTGCTCTGCGTGCGCGGAAAAAGGCAAGGAGTATTGCTCCAAGATCTGTTGCATGTACACCGCAAAGCATGCAATGCTTGTGCGTGACAAATATCCGGATACCGAAGTATATGTATTCTACATTGATGTTCGTACACCCGGCAAGAACTTTGATGAATTCTACCGCCGTGCAGTCGAAGAATATGGTGTTCATTACATCAAAGGAATGGTCGGCAAAGTCTCTCCCGAAGGAAAGAAACTGATGGTACAAGGATCTGACTTGATTGCCGATAAACAGTGGCATATTGCCGCAGATCTGGTGGTACTCGCCGCTGCGATCGAGCCGGATGAATCTGCTCGTCCGCTTGCAACCAAATTAACAGCCAGTATGGACACCAACGATTTTTTCACCGAAGCACATCCCAAACTTCGTCCGGTAGAAAGCCCGACAGCAGGTGTATTCCTCTCCGGTGCTTGTCAAGGACCGAAAGATATTCCCGAAACCGTTTCTCAAGCGGGAGCAGCAGCAGCAAAGGTTATCGGTTTGCTTGCAAAAGACAAACTCACCTGTAACCCCTGTGTTGCGCATTCAGATGAAATGATGTGTAACGGATGCTCCACTTGCGAAAGAGTGTGTCCGTACGGCGCGATCACTTATGTAAACAAAGAATTCCGTATGCCCGACCGTACAACAAAAGTGCGCCGTGTAGCTGTTGTCAACGAAGCGGTATGTCAAGGTTGCGGTGCTTGTACCGTTGCCTGCCCGTCCGGCGCTATGGACTTAAAGGGCTTCAAGTCCTCACAAATTATGGCGGAGGTAGATGCAATATGTCGATAAACAATGAATATAAGCCTTTAATTGTTGCATTCTGCTGTAACTGGTGTTCCTATGCAGGTGCCGATCTTGCGGGTAATAACCGCTTAAATTATCCTGCTGATGTCAAGATCATTCGTGTTCCTTGCTCATGCAGAGTCAACCCGATGTTCATTCTGCGCGCATTTCAGCGCGGTGCAGACGGAGTTATTATCTGCGGTTGCCATCCCGGCGACTGCCATTATACCTCCGGCAACTACTATACACGTCGGCGTATGACCGCACTCTTCTCGATGCTCGATTATCTCGGCATTGAAAAAGAACGCACGAGGGTCGAGTGGGTCTCTGCCGCAGAGGGCGCAAAATTTGCCGCAACCATGAACGATTTCGTCGCCAAAGTTACCGCGCTTGGTCCGAATAAGAGATTGGAGGATCTGAGATGCAAGAA
>CAZUWA010000042.1:0-9791 GCA_964623895.1 uncultured Lachnospiraceae bacterium
TGCCAAATGCCATTCGGTCACAAACATCATGATCAAACAGCCGACAAACTGAGTCGCGGCGCTGATGATGGTAGGTAAACTGTTGGTCATGCCCTGTTGCAGAGTGGAAACATCGTTTGTAATGCGGCTTAGAATGTCGCCGGTAGATGTTTCGCCAAATTGCTTTTGAGGAACTTTATTGATCTTTACTGCCAGATCGTGACGCATCCTTTTAGATGCTTTCAGGGTAACCGTTGCCATAATGTAATGCTCTATAAAGTTCGCAAAAGCACCGATCAGATAGAATGCGATCAGCAAAAATCCGATCTTGGCGATCGCCGACATATCAATTCCGCCAACAAGTCCTTCGGAGATGATATTGGTGATTTCACCGATTTTATCCGGCGCCATGATGGTCATGATCGCCGATACCGCCGCAAGAATGAGCGCAATAACAACAAACGGTAAATCTCCCATATATTTAAAAATCTTAGATAAAGTCTTTTTCATTCTGCCACCTCCTTATGCCAATTCTGCCGCAGTAAGTTGCGACTGAGCGATCTCACGATAAACGGAGCAATTTTTCATCAACTCTTCGTGTGTGCCGATCCCTACTGCCTCACCACGTTCCAAAACAATAATTTGGTCTGCATCCTTGATCGTGCTGATCCGCTGTGCAACGATCACTTTCGTTGTGTTTTTCAGATCCTTGCCCAGTCCTTGACGAAGCATCGCATCGGTTTTATAGTCAAGTGCGGAAAAAGAGTCATCAAAAATAAGGATTTCCGGTTTACGCGCAAGCGCACGTGCAATGGAAAGTCGCTGTTTCTGACCGCCGGATACATTTTTGCCAAGTTGCAGGATCTTGTGCTCCGCTCCATCCTCCATCCTGTTTACAAATTCCTCAGACTGCGAAACAGAAAGAGCCATACGCACAGCATCCTCATCAAATCCATTTTGTGACTGGCCGAAGGTAATATTATCCCGAATACTTCCGGCAAACAGAACCGCCTTTTGCGTAATATATCCGAGTTTGTTATAAAGTCCTTCAAAAGAATAGTCTTTAATATTGACACCATCTATCAGCACTTCTCCGGCAGTGGCATCGTAAAACCTTGCCATCAAAGAAACAAGAGTCGTTTTGCCGCAACCTGTCGCACCGATAACCGCAAGAGTCTGTCCCCTCTCCACCCGGAAAGAAAGATTACTGAGCGCCTCTTCGCCCGCTTCGGGATAAGAGAAAGATACGTTCTTAAACTCCACCGTACCGATTTCCTCGCCGGAATTCGTTTTTCCTTCACAGATCGTTGCAGTCTTATCCAACACTTCGTTGATACGTTCCGCCGACACCTGCGCCGCAGGTATCATCATAAATACCATGATCAGCATCATAAAGGACATCACCACATAGGTCGCATAGGTACTGAAAACCACTACATCGCTGAACATGATCAGTCTTGATGCACCATCGGTAAGCGCAATTTGATCGATCAGCGCTGCGCCAAGCCAATAAATCGCAAGAGACAACCCGTTCATACAAGTACTCATAATTGGCATCATCAAAGAGAAAAGTCTCTGATTTTTAAGCTGGGTATTCATCATTTCATTGTTGGGAACATCAAATTTTTCTGTTTGATACTCTTCCGCATTAAACGCATGAACCACATTGATACCGGTCAGATTTTCTCTTGCAATACGGTTTTGTGTATCGGTAAGTTTTTGAACCTTACGAAAACGAGGCATACAGACCCCCATGATCGACAGCACGGTAACGCAGATGATCACAACAGCGGATGCGGTAACAGCAGAAAGTTCCCAACTTTTTCCAAGTATCTTAATAATTGCCCACACCGCCATAATGGGTGCCTTGACCAACGACTGTAATCCCATAGAGACAATCATTTGAAGCTGTGTTATATCGTTGGTAGTACGTGTGATCAGACTGGGAATAGAAAACTTTTCAGTCTCCGCCTTGCCTAATGTCATCACATGGGTAAACAACTTATCGCGAACAGCAAAACTGTATCCGGAGGCGATTTTTGAAGTCAAAAAGCCGCATGCAACGGCAAGCACCGCACTTGCAAGGGTGCAACCAAGCATTTTCGCTCCGATATTGATAATGTCATCCATTTGTCCCTCGGTTTTGATGAGCAATGTCAACTCGCTCATATAATCGGGCATCGTCAGTTCAAAATACACCTGACCGACGATCAGTACAACTGCAATGAGAACCATGATCCGTTCTCTTTTTTGCATATTTTTCAGTAATTTTATCATAATGGTATTTCCTCCTTTACGTCAACAGGATTTGATCAGTTTATCAATGTTTCCGTTCATGACCTGAAAACAGTGTTCCATAACTGCAAATTCTTCCTCGGTCAATCCGCAAACGATCGATTTCGTAAATTGTTCTTGTGCCTTTCTGCCGATATCAATGAGCGGCATCGCCTTTTCCGTACACACAAGAATATCTTTTCGCCTGTCGCCCGGATAAGCTTTGCGTTCCAGCAATCCTTCATTGACCAAGCGCTCTACATGCGCAGACACATTCGCACGTTTCAGTCCTCTGCATTCACACATATCTCTTGCAGTTGCTAAAGCAGGGTTATTGGCAAAAAACAAAAGAATGCCGATCGCAGTATGCGGTATACCCGTTTCCTTACTCAACGGCAACAGCGCTTGCTCATAGGCTAAGCCGAGTTTTTTTGCGTATCCGTTCATTTCTTGAATGGTGATCATCTACTGGCCCTCCTTGTAATTCATTATCAAACTGTTCATTATTGTACTATATAAAATCGAACGATACAACAGATAGCAAATGAATAGTATGTAAAAAAATCGTGAATACAAAATGCTTCTTCCCAAAAAGCATTTCTGCAAAAAACAAGCGATGCCGAGTTTTAAAACTCAGCATCGCTCTATATGGTATCATGCCATCTCGCACAACAGATGCCACAAAACAGTTTGATCATTCATTTGACTACTTTAAGAACACCCAACTGTTTTCCGGAGCATTTTCTGTTTTCATGATCCATTATAGCATTCGCGATATTTCGCCAAAACGATCGTTGCATTTTCTTCTGCCATTCTGCGAGCATTATCCCGCGCAGTTTTGCTTGGATCGGGATAGATTGGCGGCAGAATGTGGACAGTATATTCCTGTACCGGAAAGCCATCGGCGTCAAGCAACGTCGGATGATCCTGCAGGCTGATGAAGCAAGGTAGGATCGGCACACCTGCTCTTGCGGCAAAAGTGAATGCCCCACTCATGTACGGACGAGGCTTTCGATAATTCCACCACATCGACTGTTCGGGATAGATCAAGATCTTTTCACCTTTTTTAAGAAGCGCATTGACCCCTTCGGTCATCTCCTTGAGAACATGAATATCAGACGGGATCGGCAAAGTATAGCAATTCTTGAACAAATAGCCGAAAAAACCGGAAAAACTGTAATTCCCTTCGCGTATGACACGATATAGCCGCAATCTTCCCGGCAATATCGACCGCACCGCACGGTAAACGGCATAATTATCCGCCAGATTAAAATGATTACAGGTGATCACCGCCCCACTTTTCAAAAGAGAAAGATTTTCTTTTCCCTGCGGTTCTTTCAAGATAAACTGCTTTTTGGCGATTAGATTCCTGTAATACAGATCAGCCGCACCGGAAGACAGCACCCCTGCCATGTGGGAAAACCATTTTTTCGTTTGATAATCCACCTGTCCGGGTAGGATCGGTTCGGCAGGCGGATCATCTTCGACATCCGCATTGAACCTTCCCTCCTTTTCACACTCCGCGATGCGCGCAAGCACTGCCAGCCGTTCTTCTCTTGACATCCTTATTTCCTCTCAGTCTTTCGGAAGCCGCACTTCCTTGCCTTCCGAAAGAAGTTTTGCAAAGGTAATCGACGCATTTTCCTCAATCTTGGCGGCATTTGAAATCAAAAATGCCATTTTTTCCATATCCACACTTTCGTCTTTCGGAGTTCTTGCATTTTTGATTGCCATGATTTCTTTATAAAAAT
The DNA here is from genome assembly GCA_964623895.1 of uncultured Lachnospiraceae bacterium. Lineage (GTDB taxonomy): Bacteria > Bacillota > Clostridia > Oscillospirales > CAG-272 > UBA11512. Next base: position 4,005 of record CAZUWA010000042.1, read on the forward strand.
CATTCTGCTCCGCATATTTCCAAAAATCATCCCCATACGGAGCCGTCCTCATCAACCAGGGCTTCTGATACAAATTATAGTGAATCAGCATGGGGCAGTCATTCTGTATCTCGCCACCGGTTGCCATTCTATTCCAACCGGACTCAAGATAATGCACCCTGCCGTTGCAAATAAAATTCAGATAGTCCTGATCGGGCGCAACCGTTTCAAAATGATATTTATTCAAAAGATACAAAAATCTATCTCTGACACCTGCATTCCGAAGTTCTTTTAAATTCATCAACAAAACGCCGGAATTGAAGTATTCATTGATCGGAACTGCAACCACATTTTTGACATAACTGACCAGTGGCGCAATATTTTCAATCGAATGGTCCTGAACCACACCCAAAAGATTGTCTTTAAGATCTGTATTGTAAAGTTTTGAGATGTCCCCAGCCACAACGATGTCGCTGTCGAGATAGATCGCCTTATCATATTCGGAAAAGAAGTTTGCAATAAACAGTCTGAAATAGATCGTCAAGGTAAAAACATCTGCTCGCAAGCGGTGTTCCGCCCGATCGTCGATCGAAGCGCACCCACGCATATCCACAAAACGAAGTTTTGCTCGGTCGCCGACTGTTTTGGTCAGTCGATCCTTATTTTCTGATGAAATATCACCATCGAGAACGATCAAGTGATATGTATAACTTGGGGATGCATTTTGCAAAAGCGAGTCGATCGCTACCGACAGAAAAGGAACGTAAGCGTTATCTGCCGAGAAAAAAATAGGAATGATCGTCTTATTCATAGAAAAATCGTGTCTTCTTTCTTTATAATGTTTTGATGCGATTCCATTGCTCATTAAATTCATCGAGCAAGTCATCATAGTCATGCAATTTTAATCTTTCGTGTACCGTTTCAACATCCCACGGCTTAACAGTCACCTTGTGAAAATAAGGAAACAGTCTGAAGGTCGTAGTAAAATGGTGACAAACGGTATCCTTGTGCAGTCTGCGCTGCTCGTTATACTTGCGCGGAAGAATCAGTTTCCGATCGGCATACTTGTTTAACGCTGCCTGATCGGGCAAAAGCGTTTGTTCTTCCTTGCAAAAACGTCTGCATCGCGCAAGAAGCCCTGTTTGGCGAATTTTGTCCATATTCATCAAAAGAACACCCGAATTGAGATAATCTCTTTTGAACAGATGCTTTTTATAGATATGACTGCCGTAAAAATCATATACCCCGGCAAGTTCGACATCTGAAATATCGGTATCGAACAGCGGCTCAACGCTCTCTCTGCACAGTACATCGGTATCAAGATACAACAGTTTTCCTGTCAATTCCGGACAAAGATCCGCATACAGTCTGAGCATACAATAGGGCGTAAAACGCGTTTCGATATTGGCGCTCGGAAATTCAGCAAGAAAGGCTTCGGTCGCATCGATCAGCCTGACAAAACTGCCGGCATGTTTTCTTTTGACCAACCGATCCAGTTCCTCAATCAGATCGCCGCCGATCGGATGATACTGCCTGTCCGCAACCTTGATCGTCATCGTCATAACATAGACGGAAAGCGAACATTCTTCATGCTCTAAAAGCGAAAGGACTGTTAACAGCAATCCCTTCTCCATCGCATCATTCCCGCAAAAAAGGATGTTCATCCTCACTTCTCCTTCCGGATATATTCATAGTAGCAGGCGTCGCTCTTGCGCGCTATCTCTGTCATTCTGTACCGTATGCGTTCTCCAAATGCCTTTTTTTCCGCGCGCCTGTTGTTCGTGGGATCGGGATAAAAGGGACCGTCAATATACAGTGTTACCGCAGGTTTCTTTATAAACTTACGCTTGCGGTAAACGGTGACCATCGTAAACGCAGGCACGCCCAATTCCACCGGATAATGAAACGCTCCCGGTGCAAAGGGACGAATACCGGTATACCATGGCCAAAGATGCCCTTCCGGATAGATGACCACACAACTTTTTTCTTCAATGCGCCGTTTCACAGCTTCTCCGAACTGCCGCTGTCCCTTGATATTCGATGCCGTTGGTAAAGCTCCGAGTGTTGGTAACAGTTTTCCGATCACCGGCAAGGAAAGGTTGGCAGGACTCACCACCGTATAAATACGTTTGGGCGCTGTCGGCAATGCCGGAAAGAGGACATCCCCCACCGGTTGGGTATGATTGCAGTACAGAAAATATCCTGTATCCGTCATCCCCTTCATTTTCTCTTTCCCAATGATCTTTCCGCCGAAAAACAGTTTAAAATACAGCCATCCTACCGCTTTTGCAAGAGAATACAGCAGTCTTCCTCCTGTCTTCCGACGCTCATCGATCCATTTGTAATCCTCCGGCAACGGGACATTTTGTCGCCCGTGTACGACCACATCTTCTTCAAAAGAAGTATAAAATATTTTCTTACTTTTCATTCTTTCTGATCGGCAGAACAACGGTAAACCTACAGCCGTTCGTCATGTTCTCCGCATAGATCTCTCCGCCGTACAGAGTGATCACACGCTTGGCAAGGGAGAGGCCAAGACCGTTTCCTTCGGATTTACGCGAGGAATCTGCCTGGTAAAATTTATCGTAAATCTGCTCTATTTTATCCGGCTCTATACCCGGTCCTTCGTCTTTTACGGTAAAAATGCACCGATTACTGTCTTCAAACAAACGGACCTCCAATTTTCCGCCTTCCGGACTGAACTTGACGGCATTATGGATCAAATTGTACCAAACGCGATAGGTGATTCCTTCATTTCCACAGAATTCGATCTCATCCAGTTCCGCATCGATATCCAAATTTTTTTTCGTCCACTGCGGCTCAAGCAGTACCACCGCCTGTCGGATCTGCTCATCAAGGCTGAACTTGTCCTTGCCGATATCAACAGCGCAATTTTCCAGTTTGGAAAGAAGTAAAATATTTCCCGCCAAATCTGACAACCGCGCAGAATTCAAAAGAATTCTCTCGATATATTCCTTTCGCTCCGTTTCATTCTCTGTGTCTTGCAAAAGTGTAGCGTAACCTTCTATTGCTGCGATAGGCGTTTTGAATTCATGCGAAACATTGGTAATAAAATCGCTCTGCAACATCTCTGTACGACGAAGCTGCCGCTGCATGCGGTTAAAGCTGTCATACAATTTCCGAACCTCTGCGATCTTGCTATTTGTCTTCAATTCGATGGAAAAGTCACCGTTTGCCGCTTTTTCGAGTTGTTCGCTCAGTTTTACCAAAGGATAAAGGATTACTTTTGCCAAAAAAACAGACGCTACAATGCTGAGAGACACGCTCATCAAAGCCACAAAGACCCACGTTGCAACCCGAAACTGCAGTGCAAAAACATGCCTGAACAGCAACAGCGAGGCATTGATAAGCAACATCAAGCACACAACAGTAAAAACGATAACAGAGATCATCACCAATTGCAAATTCAGCCACTGCCGTTTATTGCGGCTTCTGAGAATCTCCAGTACTTCCTTCTTCTCCTCTTTGTAGTCGTATCTCATTGCGCCTTCACCACCTTATAGCCAACCCCTCTGATGGTGACGATCCTGATATCCGGATTGTTTTTGAGTTTCTCGCGCAATCGGTTGATGTGGACATCCACCGTATGCGAATCACTTTCCGAATCATATCCCCAAATGTCATTCATGATCTGCTGACGGGTTATGATCTTTCCTGGGAAAGAGACCATCTTATAGAGCAATTGAAATTCCTTTTGAGGAAGCAACAGTTCATTTCCGTCAAACCGGACGGTCATTGAATCAAACTCCAATTCGGTGCTGCCGATGACCTGCCTTCTTTCGCTGATCATCTGTGCGCGTCTGAGCAATGCTCCGACGCGCAAGACCATTTCGTGTACATTGACGGGTTTGACCATATAATCGTCACTTCCGGAGAAGAAACCCCTTTGCATATCGTCAAACTCAGCCTTCGCGGTGATCATCAACACCGGAACCATGTTGCCGGAATCACGCAGTTGTTTGACCAATTCATACCCATCCATAACCGGCATCATGATGTCGGAAACAACAAGATCGATATAATCATGCTCCAAAACATCTAGCGCTTCTTTTCCGTTTGCTGCTTCTCTGATGCTGTAGCCTTGATGAACCAACACTCGCGCAAACATTCTGCGCAATTCGCTGTCATCCTCTGCGATCAATATTTTAAACATCCGCATCCCCTTCATCGTTCTTACGTTTTTATTCTACCATTTTTGGCTCAACAAATCTTCAAGAAATCCTCAATTTTTGTTGAGGTTCTATGGATAGAATAACATTTTATTCAAAAAAAGTCAAGTAACCATTCATTTATAAGAGGAAAAGGATGCAACTTCCTCTACCGCCTTGACAAATTGATCTGCCTCTGTAAAACTGTTGAACACCGAAAAGCTGACACGAATACCGCCCATCTTTCCGCTGCCAATAGCAAGGTGTGCATCGGGTGCGCAGTGATAACCTTCCCTGACGCAGATATACCGTTCATAAAGTCTTTCGGCAAACGCGGCAGGATCGCCCTTCTCCGGTACAAACAAAAGCGGACCGATGCCGGGGTGATCGTTCCCATACAGACGAACTCCTTTCACCGCACGCATTCGCTCTTCCGTTCGAGTATATAGATTTTGAAGCCGATCGGCAATATGATCGTATCCCACGCGTTCGATATAATCAAGTCCACCGACCACAGAAGCGATCGCAGGCAAAGCGACCGTTCCGGCTTCAAAACGCTCCGGAAAATACTCCGGCATGTGTTCTTCGAAAGAATGAACGCCGCTTCCACCCTCCACTAAGGTCTCTTCTTCCGCGAGCGCTTTTGCCAGTCGTTCGTTCATGATCAAAATGCCACACCCTGCAAAACCCATCAACCCCTTGTGAGAGGGTAAAACGATGCCGTCACACCCCAGTTCTTTCATACTGATCGGCAAATGCCCCCCTGCCTGTGCGCAATCCACCAAAGAAAGAATTCCTTTTCTACGACAGATCGCACACAGTTCCTTTACAGGCAAACTGATGCGCGCAACATTGGATGTGTGCAAAAACACCGCAAGCTTTGTATTTTTTTCGATCAGATGATCAAAGTCGGCAAGGATGGCTTCTTTTTTTGCGTATCCGTGAAAGACCGCCTTTTCGACTCCTCTTTTTTTCAGCGCCGCAAGGGGACGGCGAACCGCGTTATGCTCGATATCGGAGGTGATTACCAGATCTCCGGGCTTCAGCAGAGTCTTTAAGACCGTGTTCAGTGCCATAGTGGCATTGTAAAAAAACACAACTCGTTCGGGAGATCCTGCCGCAAAATGCAATGCCAACCGTTCCCGAGCACCGTATAACAGACGTGCGCCCTTAAGCGCCATCGTGTGTCCTCCCCTTCCCGGGTTTCCGGAAAAAGCAGCATTTTCCACCGCTCTGTATACTTCTTTTGGCTTTTGTAACGCCGTTGCGGCGCTGTCTAAATAGATCATCTCCGATGTTCCTCTACAAAATTTCTCCGTGCTTGATGCCGTTTTTTTCTAAAATATTCACCGCACGATCCAAACTTCCGCAAGAAAGTTCCAAACCGTACGCACACCCTTTTTTAGTCGCGCCTGCCGCTAATTTGACCACTTTCACAGGGATCGCCGCTCCTGAAAGTGCTGATTCACCGTGCATGGCATAGGTGATGGACGGCATGGCAACAGTACATTTTCTGTCACTTATTTTCATTTTTTTAAGATCCTCTCTTTTACTTTCCGCTAACAGTTTATGCGCACGGTCTCTTTTTGCCCGCAAGGACCTTGACATCCTTTCTTTTTTGCGGTACAATAAGAATGTA
>CAZUWA010000043.1:0-8823 GCA_964623895.1 uncultured Lachnospiraceae bacterium
CCGACCGTTTAGAGTCCTTTGCTTAAAGTTTTGCGTGTACCTTTCGTGTACTTTTTGTGTACCCGGAAGAAAAAAGAAACCCGAAAGCCCTTGAAAATAAAGGGTTTTCGGGCAAGTGGCTACTACTCCCACTCAATTGTCCCGGTCGGTTTTGGGGTAAGATCGTAAAGTACACGGTTGATACCGGAAACTTCGTTTGTGATACGTTCGGTTATTTTATGGAGAACATCATACGGAATTTCTTCCACCGTTGCAGTCATGGCGTCTTTGGTATTGACGGCACGTATGATGGCCGGCCACCCTTCATAGCGAACGCCATTTTTAATGCCCACGCTCTTCACATCAGGTATTGCCACAAAATACTGCCATACCTTTTCAGCAAGACCACAGTTGTCAAACTCTTCCCTGAGAATGGCATCCGCTTCTCTTAATGCTTCCAGTCTATCACGTGTGATCGCACCAAGGCAACGAACACCAAGCCCCGGCCCGGGGAAGGGCTGACGATATACCATCTTGTGGGGCAGACCAAGCGCTTCTCCTACCACTCTTACCTCATCTTTATAAAGAAGTTTGACCGGTTCGACCAACTCAAACTGCAAGTCTTCCGGCAATCCACCCACGTTGTGATGCGCCTTGATGCCTTTTGATTCAAGGATATCAGGATAAATCGTACCTTGCGCCAAGAAAGAGATGCCTTCCAGTTTGTATGCTTCTTCAGCAAAGATCTTGATAAATTCTGCGCCGATGATCTTTCTCTTTTTTTCCGGCTCGGAAACATCCTTGAGCAGGTCGAGATAACGGTCGGTAGCGTCAATGTAGATCAAATTTGCGCCAAGTTCCCTGCCGAAAACTTCGATGACCTGTTGACTTTCGTTCTTACGCATCAGTCCGTGATTGACATGCACACAGACCAACTGCTTGCCCACTGCTTCGATCAAAAGCTTGGCAACCACCGAGGAATCGACCCCACCCGAAAGCGCCAACAACACTTTTTTGTCCTGCACCTGTGCGCGGATCAAGCCGATCTGCTCGTCAATAAATGCCTTGGCAAGTTCCGGTGTGGTGATGCGTTCCATACTTTCAGGCCTCTTGTTCTGATCCATTTGAATACCTCCTGCAAATCATGCAATTTTATCACAGCCATATATTTTTGATTTTAAAGAAACACTTAACAGACCGCCGAGATGAAAGATATTTACTGCTTGGTAAATACGATCTTTCCATTCTCCATACTCTCAACAGATGCAAGAGATTCGACGTGAATTCCTTGGCTTCTCAGTTTCTTTCCACCCGTTTGGAAGGTCTTTTCCACAAGAATCCCAATGCCTACAAGTGTCGCACCGGACTGCCGCACGATATCGACCATCGCTTCGGACGCCTCCCCCGTTGCCAAAAAATCGTCTACGATCAAAACGAAATCATCCGAACTCAAATACTGCTTCGGAACGACCGCAGTATAAACATTTGAATGCGTGTAGGAACGAGCGACCGATCTGTAACATTCACCGCTCACATTGGAGGAATTGCTTTTTTTGACAAATACCAGCGGGCAACCAAACTGAAGCGCCGTCAAAGAGCCAATGGCAATTCCAGACGACTCGATCGTAAGAATCTTTGTCACTTTCCGATCGCCAAACAGACGGTAAAACTCTTTTGCCATCTCATCCGCCAAAGAGATGTCGATCGCGTGATTTAAAAACGAACCGACTTTCAATACATTTCCGGGCAGCACTACACCCTCTTTGAGGATCCTGTCTTCAAGAAGCTTCATAATGTAATAATTCCCCTGTAAAAAATAAAAACAGCATAAGACCGACCTTGCCACTGAATGCCTAAACAAAACACGGTAACGAGAACGCATATGCTGATAACGATCCCATATTCGGAATCAAAAAACTACGAATAAATTATACTGCATCTGTGCATTTTTTTCAAGCGTGAATGCGATGAATTCGCAAAGTGTTTTCAAAAAATAATTGTTTATATTACCCAAACCTTTCAATCGCATTTCCAAAACGATATGAACCAAAAAAAGACAAAAAACGACCTGCTTACGGGACAGATCTCGACAAATTATTTTCAAAAAATTATAAACGATTTTGCGCAGAAGGCTGCAAAAAAGTCGGCTTGACTTTTTTACAGCCCGATGAGTTCCTCGACCGTCACAAAGCGGTACCCCTCTTCAAGAAGTTTCGGAATGATCATTCGCAATGCTTCCGGCGTATTGCTGTGATCCACATAATCATGCATGAGAATGATCTCTCCACCGTGTATCGCTTTCAGCGCCCTCTCTGCGATCCGCTCTGCCGGTAGCGCACGCCAGTCTTCGGTGTCTACCGTCCAAAGAATAATACTATAATCATACCGTCCTGCCGCTTCGATCACCTTTTTTTCGCACACTCCTTCCGGCGGACGAAACAGGGTAGGAATGATGCCGAAACGTGCCAAAACCCGCTCGTTTTGCGCCATATCCTCATACAATTGCACTTCGCTCTGTTTCCCGATATGCCTATGACGATAGGTGTGACTTCCAATAAGATGTCCGTCCTCTTTTAAGCGCATAAGCGGTTCGGGATACTGCTCGGCGTTGACTCCAATGACAAAGAAGGTAGCTTTGATACCGTAAGCATCAAGGATCTCTCTGATCTCGTCGGTGTAAATAGGATGGGGACCATCATCGAAGGTAAGCGCGATCGTTTTTTCTTCGCGGTTACCGCTTGAAAAAACTCGATGATCCTCATCATTCTGATATCCCCATGCCGAAAAAGGGGAAAGAAGCAGAGAGAACGCAATCCCTGCAGCAAGAAAGCGTATATTCTTCACCGGCACAATTCGTCAAGGTTGCCAAAACGGTAACCTTCCTCCTCCCAAGCAGTAAGCAGTCGATCAAGGATTTCGGCGTTGGTCTTCGATGTGGGATGAAGTAAGATCACCATACCCGGATGCGTATGCAGTAAGATCTGTTCAACCGACTTATCCGGATCGGGCTGCCCGGCATTATCCCAGTCGGCATAGGCAAAACTCCAAAGAATGGTGTGATACCCTGCCTTATGCAGATATTTCAAATTTTCTCTTGAAAACCGTCCCTGCGGTGGGCGGTAATACTTTCTCATTTCCTTGCCGGTCAGTTCGGTATATGCGCTTTCCAAATCGGATAACTGCTTTAAAAAAGTCCGTTCATCGTGAATAGCAGACATATCGGGGTGTTTTGCAGTATGATTACAGACAAAATGCCCTTCATCTTCCATGCGCAGAATCAGTGCCGGTTCTCTTTTGATCAGATTGATCAATACAAAAAAATTACCAACCGCATCATGTGCCTTCAAAGCATCCAGCACCTTCGCCACATTTCCATTTTCATATCCGGCATCAAAGGTCAGATACAATACTTTTCCGTTTGGATCGGTATCAAGATAATGAAAGTGATCATCCTCTTTTACGAACGAAAGATTCCGATCGAGCGAAGGAGGCAAATGCTCTTCATTTTTTGAAAAATACCAATCATATGGGGTAGTATCCTCCACAGCACCGATTTCGTTTGAAAAAAGCGCAGACACAGCTAGCAACAAACAAAAGATCTTAAAAAAACGTTTCATTTCAATCTCCATTCCGCTGCCTTACAGCAACACAAATAACGATATTTAATTTTGCAAGGCAAAATCAGACGTGAAACAGATCTGCTTTAAATCAGATGTATTTAGATGAGTTTACAGGTTTCACGCGCTCGTTCAACATTATTTTACACCGATCCGCAAAAGAAAAGACATTGAAATTTTTGTCAACAAAAAACAGCCGCAAAGAAAAGCTCCTTGCGACCGTTTATTATTGCGACCTTCAGCCGACAGTTCCCTCGGAAACCACCGTTAAAAACTGTTTATCCCTGTCATAATTGAGAATGAGCTTGACCTCGCCGTTTTCGGACAGATAGCTTGTCAAACTTTCGGTGTATAACTGTTTATATCCGCAAAATTCGCTCAAGAATGCCTGATACCCAACAAATTCATCACCGGTCACATACTCAAAATAATGGACGCTGCTACCCGTAGAGACCTGCTCACTGCCAAGATAACTTCCTCCCATAACAGATGGAAAAAAAGGAGGTTTGGCATCGTCTGAGATCGACCCGGAAAAGAGAAACAAACGTGTCTCCTCTGCCAACGATTCTGTGGCACATCGCTCCAAATGGCAGTACAGTGCGGAAACGGCATAGGAAAGCGCTTGTTCGCTCTCTCCCTGTAAGACCAAACTGCCTGTATCTATATCCGCATGAACCTGCCAACCGACATCACTGAATTCCTGCACTGCGGGAAAGCATTTTTCCGAGGGTGCACATACGACAGTATTGTCAAAAAGTCTTGTATGTTCTGTTTTCATAGAAATACCCGTCAGTTTTTCGAACGCTGTCGAAAACAGTCTTGCCGTCTCGACCATCGTTTCAGAAGCATTGACCGGAAGATAGAGAAACATCTCGCTGTTTTCCGCTTTATTGAAATACAGCGTATTTTCTTCGATGTAAACATGATCGATCACAGCAGAAAGATAGCCATCCGTTGCCTGCGCCAAACAGTCATTTGTAAAATGTTCGATCGCTTTTTCCAGTAGCGCAACCGTTGTAGCGGTGATGACGATCTTGCTGCCGACGGTACGACAGATATATCCCTGCTTGCCTTCCAATTCCTTGTTGACCGAAACGCTTTCAGCCCGATTGGTCACACCGAGAAGTATCTCATAATCCGTCGTGGCTCTTTTGCTTTCCCCATCCTCTGTCAATGCATTCCAGTCTGTAGAAACCTCCGGCGCCTGTCCAAATCGATATTCGATGACATTTTTCAGCACCAATGCCTGCTTTAATACAGCATTACCCGAATGATCTCCCCGTACCACGGCATAATCGGTAATGTGCGCCTCGGAAAGAGGAACAGCCTTCGCATCGTTTTCCACAGAGCATCCGGTCAGAATCGACGTCAGAGACAGTGCCGCCAACAACAGCATCGCCGACAATCTAAAGTATATGAAATTTGTTTTTTCAGTTTTCATGACTTTACCTTTCGCAATCGGCGAAGGATTACACCGATTCATTTTTTGACCGCATTCCGGTCAATGCGGCACCGATCACCGTGCCGAATTCCGAGCGCTCCGGAATAACAAAATGCTTTTCAAACATCTGATTCAATCCCATAAAAACGGTATTTGCAGTTTCAAAAGTCGAAAGCCTGCCTGTCAAAACAACATTTTGCACATTTTTGCTTCTGGCAGCAAAAATCGCGATCATTCCGATCGTTTCGAACACCATATTGAACAGTCCCAAGGAAATATCCCCTTTGGTCGCAATATCGCTCACCTTGCCGAAATTGGCAGCAGTCATATTCATCGGAAGTCCCAGTTTCCCTTCTTTTTTGGTGATATCGGAAACAGTCAGATCAATATTGAGCAAATTTCCTTCTTTCGCGACATCCGCAACATGGGAAAGATCATCCATACCCAAAAGCAACTTGGATAATCCGATCAAACTGCCCCCGCCAACACCCGTACCGCCGAGATATTCGTTCTTCACGTCTTTGACCGCGTGCACCAATGCCGTACCGGTACCCATGCTGACAACGATTGCTTCCTCTAAATCGGAAAGATAGATCCCGCCTCTGCCAACGCTCTCAAACTCACTGACATGCACGCAAGGTCTTCCGTACAGTTCCTCTCCTATATATGCACCGCCCGCGCCGGTCACCATAATACGATCAATATCCGAAAGTGCAATGCCGTTTTCCGATGTAAACCGTCCGAGTGCTCCGTATACAGAAGTTACGGGGTCGGTGGCTCTGACAAAGATCGGCTTGATCAGAGTGCCGTCCTCCCTGAATGCTGCAATTTTGGTAGCACTTCCGCCAACATCAATACCGATCGTGATCATGATCTTTCCTCCGGAATTCTTCAAAAGTTTTCTGCTCGACAACGTTTTCGAAAGAAAAACTGCCTTGCTTTTGTTTCACATTGCAATTCGGTGTCATTATAACACCCGAAATACGAAATTTCAACGGCACGACCGTGAACATTGATGACAAACTTGTAACATTTTTGTAAAAGCGTTCAAAAATAGCTGTATTTGTCAAAAGAAACGAGAGCATCTTTTTTGAAAGCCATTGACAAAACAGAAAAAAGCGGGTACAATAAGAATGTGAAAGGCATTGAAAGGTAGGTATTTGCAAAATGAACTTTGATGAACTGATGATAGACGGTATCTATACTCTTACCGACGAGGAAGATCAGGATCACGAATTCCAACTGATCGCCAAGGAAGAAATCGACGGCGTTGTATATGTTGCCATGTTCCCGTTAGAAGATAATGAAGAGGGAGAATACATCATTTTAAAGATCGCGGAAGAGGACGAAGAGAATTCCTTCGTCACTGTAGACGACGATGATGAATTTGAAAAGGTCGCCTCTGTTTTCGAAGAAAAACTGATTTCCGAGATCGATTACGACGAAGCGGACGACAAATAATATCATTACCGATAAGAGAGATATAAAAGATCTCCATGCTGCCTTGTGCGTGATAATCCGATCATGTAGACCCACAATAAGAACTATGGAGCCCGGGCTTCCCCTTCAGGGTATGCAGACCTCCCGGTCGGTCCTGCTTATGTCACGACCGTCTCCGGACGTTGGGAGCACAAAAAAGGGGAGAGGGCACCAACCTGTAAAAACAGGGTTTCTTCTCACGGCTTACACGGCAAGGCGGTTATAATTTTAAAGAACAAAAAGACGGATGCTCGTCTTTTTTTCTTTTTCTGTTGACTTTTCGAAGAAAAAAATATATAATAGTTCCGAAAACAGAAAAGGAGCGGTTACAATAACATGAATCAATCTTTTTACATAAACAACCGTGCAAAATTTGCACAGACCATGGAAGAAAACAGCGTCATGCTGCTACTTTCCGGACACACTTTTCGTAAAACAGGCGATCAGGACTACCCCTTCAGCGTCGACCGCAGTTTTCTGTACATGACCGGTATCGATCAGGCAGATGTGAAGTTGCTTCTTTGCAAGACCGCAGAAGGTGTCAAGGAATACCTCTTCCTTGAAGAAAACGATCCGGTGCGTTGCAAATGGATCGGCATGAAATTAACAAAAGAAGAGGCAACAGCGCTCTCCGGCGTTGAAAGCGTGTCCTATCTTTCTGAATTTGATGCCATTTTCCAAGGACTTTTCGAAAATGGCGCTTCAGTCCTGTATCTCGATTTCAATGGCTTTGCGCCGAAGTATCCCACAGTTCTCGGTACATTCAAAAAGCGGTTTGAAGAAGAACACCCCGATGTTGCGGTAAAAGATGCCAACAGAGATCTGATATTTCTCAGAATGTATAAGACTGCCGAAGAGGTAGAGGAGATCAAAAAGAGCATCGCAACCACCAAAGGAGCGCTTGAATCGGTCATGAAGAGCATGCGCCCCGGCTTGTATGAATACCAGATCGAGAGTTATTTCGACTTCTACATCAAATATAACGGTCAAAAAACCACCTCTTTTGACACTATCTGCGCCACAGGAAAAAATGCCACCGTATTGCATTATACCAACAATAACAGCGTGATTGCCGATGGGGATCTGGTGCAGTTTGACCTCGGTTGCGAGACCAACCACTATATCTCCGACATCTCTCGCGCTTACCCTGCAAACGGCAAATTCACCGCAAGACAAAAAGCAGTGTACGAGGAAGTTCTCAACTGCAACAAGCGTTGCGCTGAATTCTTAAAACCCGGTGTGACCTTCAAGGAATACAATGAATTCGCAAACAGCATTCTGATCGAAGGTATGAAGAAGCTTGGATTGATCGAAAAGGACGAAGACTTTCGCAAGTATTATTGGCATTCGGTCGGGCATTCTATTGGGCTTGACACCCACGATCCGTCGCTCCGCGAGGAAATCTTCAAACCAGGTATGATCGTCTCGGATGAACCGGGCATTTATATCGAGGAAGAAGGCATCGGCATCCGCATCGAAGACGATATCCTGATCACTGAAACCGGTTCTGAAAACCTAAGCAAGGAGATCATCAAGGAAGTTGCAGATATCGAAGCATTCATGGCATGAACAGATAGCAAAAAAATCCCGAAAAATCACAAAAATGAAAGAAAACTCTTGATTTTTTCTCACAGTTCATGTATAATGAGTGCTGAGCGTACTGAAAAAATCAAATAAATGAAGGAGATATACTATCATGAGCAATTGTGAATACGCAATGAGCAGTGACGTACAAAGAATGTGCGTTGTTGCAAAAGGCCCCGATCACGGTCCTGCGCCCATTCCCGAAGAGGGCAAATGGGTACAGTCGAAGCAGATCACAGACATTTCCGGCTACACCCACGGCATTGGTTGGTGCGCACCTCAGCAGGGCGCATGCAAGCTGTCGCTGAATGTAAAAAACGGCATTATCGAAGAAGCATTGGTTGAAACCATCGGCTGCTCAGGTATGACTCACTCCGCCGCTATGGCAGCAGAAATTCTTCCCGGAAAGACTCTTCTTGAAGCACTGAACACCGACCTTGTTTGCGATGCCATCAACACTGCTATGAGAGAACTGTTCTTGCAAATCGTATACGGCAGAACCCAGTCCGCGTTCTCTGAAGGAGGTCTTGTCATCGGCGCAGGTATGGAAGACCTCGGTAAGGGCGCGCGTTCGATGGTCGGCACCATGTACGGCACGACCGCAAAAGGTGTTCGTTATCTCGAAATGACAGAAGGCTATTGCACCAGAATGGCACTCGATGAAAACGATCAGGTGATCGGATATGAGTTCGTGTCGCTGGGCAAGATGACAGACTTCATCAA
>CAZUWA010000044.1:0-8124 GCA_964623895.1 uncultured Lachnospiraceae bacterium
CCGATATGGAAAATTACCTCAATACAGAAACGGACAAGACCGAGAGTTTGCAGAGGTTTATCGAAAAGGTCAAGCAGATAACAGAAATCAAGGAATTGACTGCCGAGTTAGTACACGAATTTATTGATAAAATCGTGGTACACGCACCGAGATACCTTGATGGGAAGCGAGTTCAGATCGTAGATATTTACTATAACGGCGTCGGTATTCTGCGAGAACTCAGTCCCGAAGAAATGGAAGAAGCGTTCCAAAAGCATATATCGGAACGCAAAGAAAAAACGGCATAGCCATAGACTATACCGTTTAACAAAAATAACTATTTAATATTTAGATACAAGAGCCCCTTTGGGGCACCTTCCTTACGGAGGGTGCCCCAAAAGAGTGCTTTTGTTTTAAGTCCTATTAAATCGTCTGCTTGACAATTGGTTGTGATTTGTTTTAAATGTTTGAAGATTTTTTCGCTTATTTATCAAGGATCAAACCTTTATACCGCTCTTCGTACACGATCTCAAGGGAATTGCTCTCTTCTTTCAACATTTCGTTGTAGATGCGTATGGTATCAGTGTCTCTGAAGGCGTCAATGTGGCTTTCAATATAGTCCTCATCAAGCGGCAGGCGGAGAATGATGTGAGTGCCAAGTGCGCTCTTGACAGGTGTGCTGTATTCCCCAATCTCTAAAGATTTGACGGTCTCTTCGAACTCTTCGATCATCTCGCCATCGGTAAAATATTGTGGATCTGTACTGTCTACGCTGTAATAATCCGCAAGTTTGTAGAAATCTTCTCCGTTTTGCAATTTTTCATACACGATTTGCGGATCTGTTGCATTGCTTTCGGTCATTCGGATCTGTACGGCGCAGTAGAAGTGATTGTTGATGTCTTCGCGCAACTTTTCTGTCGTCAGATACATCGAGTCCTCTTTGTTATTCATTCGCTCATAGAAATGGTAGTATAGATTTCTGCTCAAATAGTAATTTTGTGTCTGAATGAAGAAAACATTTTCCGTCATATACTTTTCGGCATAATACTTTTTACATTCTTTTTCGCTGTCAAATGATTCTCTGTTGATGGCGATCTGTGTTTCTATCTCGGTAACATCTTGGTCGGACAATGCGATACCGTTTTTCCCTGCGAGCGTTTCTACGGCATAGTATAACCGCAGTTCTTCGAGCACTGTTTCGGTCAAAGCTTCGAGATCTACTTCTTTTTTGGAATAGTCTATACCTTTTTTCTGACACTGCAGTTCCGCATTTTTCATTGATACGTATCGCAGTTGCTCGCCGGTCACTTCAATGCCGCCGACTGTCATATACACCTTGGTATCTCCCTTATAATATCCGGAAGAACAGGATAGGAAGGAGACGAGCATCAAGGGAAGCAATGCCAAGGCAATTGTTCTTTTTATCATGATCATCCTATTTTCTTTTCCGAAAGGGGCAAGATTGGCTTGCCCCTTTCCTTTATTTTATTGCGAATCGAGTTCTATCAGCGAGCCCTCCTTCAGAGTGAGCACGCTTTCAAGCAGTTCTCCTAAGTCTTCTGCCGAGATTACGTATCTGCTTTGGTTATTATCATAGGTATAGTAGCAGAGTGTGCCGGTGTTTTCGTAGAAATAGAAGCGCAGAACATGCTCATCCAGATCCCCTTCCATTGAGAATCTGACTGTCACATCAGCAGGTACGCCACTTTCTTCGTGCGCACGGATCTCATCGATCTGATCCTCTACATTGATATACATCCGAATGGAGATCAGCTTGTTATACAGCCTTCTGAAATTTCCTACATTTGTCACTGTTTGATTGCTGTCGTCCTTTGCGGGATTGCCGTTCTGATCTGTTGGCGCTTTGACATCCTCGCCGTTTGATTGTTTGACGTTTTGTAGGATCACCGAACCGTCTGAATCGAGGATATAGTCATTTCCGTTCTTTTTGTATTCCAGATAGAAGGTCTCGTTTACGCGGATGAACCCTCTGTCGGAATTGAAATACTTGTCCCGAAGCAAACTGCTGTCGATCTTTAAAGAATGCAGTCTGTGAATGTATACCATTGACGCATAGGTGCTGATATAGTCTGCTTCCTGCCAAGAAAGGAAGGGCAACTTGTCGGCATCCACTTTGACGATGAATTCGTATAGGTCGTTTAAGACATAGTAAAATTTTTTGCCGGTTTCGTCTGTTTGCAGATCACTGTAGGAGAGATAATTGGTGATGGAATCCTTTTCGTAAATGAAGAGATTCCGGTCGCGCACGATCCCGAATTCTGCGAGCTCTTCCGGGGTCAGTGTGCCTGACTTGAAGACTTTGTTTCCGTCTTCAATGGCGATTTCCGATTTTGCCATCGCCACGACATCGCTACCATAGATCGAGGATCGGAACAATTCGTACAACATGGAAGTGTATTTCGAACTGGTATCATAGGTATTATAGACCCCCGATTCGATCTCTTTGTAGAGTACCGATAGGGTGGAAAGCCCCATGTCCAGCACTTTGTCGGCATCGACCGTGCGAATGGATGCGATCACCTTGCCGTCTTTGCGTACTTCAAAAATTTCCGGAACATAGTCCGACTCTGCATTTGTCGGCAGAACGGTCAGCATGGGAGAGATTACGGAGAGTGGTGTGATATCTAAAAAATCCACAATGCTTTCGGAAAGCAGATAGACCGCGTGACGGCTTTCATACATTGCATAGCGGCTGCCGCCATCGGGAGAGACATTTCCGAGATAAATGGTGTGTGTGTTTCCGTTCTTGTCGGTCGTTCTGATATATTTGCAGGCGGAAAGGTCGTCAAGACCGTAGTCTGCAAAATTGATCTCTACTTGTTTTGCTTCTTCATTGGTCAAAACGACCGAATTGATCCCACCGGCAGCTTCCAGTTCTGCTTCGTCCATCTTGCTCGCCTTTTCATTCCGAAGGTCTTCCAACTCTTCAACAGTTGGCGCGACACGAGAGGAGGCAAGGGTGTTTTTGGCGGCGTTGTGCAGAAAAACTGCCATCGTACCGTCTGTGGGGGCATTTTCATATTCACGAATGAACAGACTGCCGTCTTTAATGTAGAACGACCATTCCGCTATGCCTGCTCCGCCAAAGAAATATTCCTGTTCTTCTTCGTTTTCCTCTACTTTGTTGATGTAGATGGCGTCGTTTTTGTCGATTGTTTCTCCCTCAATGTGCGGAGGGACAATGTTATCGCCGTCATTTCCTCCGCGCTCAAACATCGGAGCAAGCACAAAGAAGTAGCAGGGAATGGCGACGATCAGCACAGTGACGATGACGATCACTGCGGTAATCTGCTTGGAAAGGTAGCTTTTCATTATCTGTTCTTTCTCCTTACATATACGACTGTACCGACTGTAAGGATCGCCGCGGGAATGATTGCCGCCATAACGACCAGAAATGCCTTCTTGCCGGAATTGCTGACACCTGTGACGTTGGTTTCGGTAATGTAGTCTTTATATTCGATCAGTACGGTTTTTGGTGTGGATTCCGATTCGTTTGCTGTGGCACGGATGATGGCGGTCATCAATGCTTCGTTTGCATAAGAGGAGGTGAGAAGGTATTTGTCTGAGATGATCGAACTGTCGGCGCAAAGCATGACATAATTGTACTTGAAGATCGTGCCGTCTACTGCGTAGCGGTTCTGAGCGATCGCCATAACGGGCATGCCTGCCGCCAGGTATTTTTCATTGTTGTTTGTGGCGCTATCCGGCAGGTCGAGCACGGAAGAGGCTGCAATGTCGCTTCTGTCGGAGATATCACTGACAGAAACCGTACCGCTTCCGTCTATTGCGACTTTGTAATTGTCGTAGCTGCTCAGTTTGGAAACAAGGTTATATGCCAAATCGGTTGAAGTTGTATGATAGAGTGGCATGAACCGAGTGAGATCCGCATTACTGCCGATCGAGTCGCGGTCGGTCACCGAGACCATATCCTCTGCCGCAGTATTCATCTGCATTCCCCAAAGAGTAGTCAATTTGTTTAAGTTTGAAAGACTGTAGCCCGGCTCACCGAAGACTAACAGACTTCCGCGCACAGGATTGCCTGATTGATCGTAACTGCCGTCAATAATTTTTTGTACCCACTCTGTTTCATTGCGCTTGCCGTCCTCAATGCCGATAAAGTCTGTTTTGGGATTGATGACAATAACAAGCCTCGGACGATCTTCCATCAGCTTTTCGAGGGTTATAGTGGAGAGATTGACGCTTTCGCATTCGTAGCCGCAGGATTCGAGAATGGTCTTGAAGGATTCGCTGATCGGATCTTCTCCGTGTCCTTCCGTCAGGTAAGCGATTTTCTTTTCACTGCAGAGTGCCAGAATTGTTGCGGTGATCTTGTGTTCTCCGTAGAAACCGATTGGATCTTTGGAGGAGGAACTGCTGTCATAAGCGAGAAAACTGCTATAGGTCAGCACCTTGAAGCTTTCGCCGTTTTCAAATACAATGCTAGTGGGCTGAAGGGCTGTGCCGTATTTTTCCACCCGTTCGGGATTGGTGTAAATGTTGACGTATTCAAGCTTGATAAAGTCGAATTTAGCCTTGTAGTCAAGCGCCAGTTCGTGAATCTGCTTTAAGTAGGCATCTCCCGTATAGTCTTGACTGCTGTCTTCGATTTTATCCTTTTCTTGCAGAAAGAGAATGGTCAAACTGCCGTCAAACTGCATCTCATCGATCAGTTCTTTTGAAGTGTCGGAAACGGTATAAAGTTGTTCTTCCGTCATGTCGATGTACCAGTGAAATCCAGAAGCGAGCAGGGTAAAGGTGGCATTGATCACAACGATCAGTGCTAAAACCACTGCGGTGAAGACTACCGACAGAGAACCGTATTTGAACTTTTTGTTTTTTAGGATGTTATTGATTTTTTCCATGGTCTTTCTCCTTTTCGCTTAATGCCATCTCTTCTTTTCGAAGACGCGAATGGTGAGAAGATTAAAGGCGCCTGCGATGGAAATATAGTAGATTAGTGCCGTAAAGTCAAATCTTCCGGCGGCGAGGGTGCTGTACCGGCTGTTGATTGCGAGGAAGGACAGGGCTGTGCGCAACCATGCGAAAGGAATGATGCTGTTGAAAATATTGATGAACATCATGATGAGCAACACCGCCATGGTGATGAGCACGGCAACCAACTGACTTTCGGTCAGTGAGGAAATGAATACACCGACGGCGATGCAAGCCATGCCGATGAGGATCATACTGGCAAACATACCGAACAGTGTACCGAACTGTACTTGATAATTGTTGGCAGAAAGGAAAAGAAAATTTGCCATCGAGATCACTACTGCGATCATATACATCGATAGTGCGGCAAAATATTTGGCGAACACTACTTCGGTGATGGAAACAGGCGCGGTCAGAAGCAGTTGGTCTGTTTTTCCACGCAGTTCATCAGAGAACACTTTCATGGTGAGGATCGGAATGAGCAAAACATAGGCGATGACCATCATGGTAAAATAGGTGGAGACACTTGCAACATCTGCCATATAGGTGGAGAGTGCGAAGACAATGGCGCTTGCTGCCGTGAAGACAGCCAAAAAAACATACCCAATGGGGGTGGCAAAATAGGAACGCATTTCTCTTTTATAGATTGCAAACATCGGTTTACGCACCTCTCTTTCTTGCTTTTTGTGCGGCAGGTTTTTCTTCCTCATCCACTGCGGTAAGGAAGACATCTTCCAAATCAAGACCCTGTGCTTCCATGCCGATGATCGGCCAGTGCTTCGACGCCATTAAATTGAACAGCGGCTTTCTCATATCCAGACCCGCTTCGCACTGCACCTTGAAAGTGGTGCTGTCCGCGTCTTGTTTTCCGAGGATGCATACGGAGACAACGCCGTTCATGGTGTTTATCGCGTTGAAGACTTCCTTTTCCGGTCCACAGATCTTGACGGTTAGGGAAGAAGCGTTGGTGACGGCTTTGGAGATCTCTTCGGTCCTCTCGTTGGCGACGATGCGTCCTTTGTCGATGATGATGATCCGATCACACACAGCTTCTACTTCCGGAAGAATGTGGGTGGAAAGAATAACGGTATGCTTGTGTGCGAGTGATTTGATGAGGTTTCGAACCTCGACGATCTGTTTGGGATCCAGTCCGACCGTCGGTTCGTCAAAGATCAGCACGGGCGGGTTACCCACCAATGCTTGCGCAATTCCGACTCTCTGCCGGTAGCCTTTTGACAGATTTCGGATGAGACGGTCCTGCACATCGTCGATCGAAGTAACCTGTCGGATCTCTTGTAGATGCTCGTTTTTCTTCAGAGTACAGCCTTTTAAGTCATAGATGAAGTTGAGATATTCGTTGACAGTCATATCCATGTACAACGGGGGTAGTTCCGGCAGATAGCCGATCTTTTTCTTTGCCTCTAGCGGATTTTCAAGAATGTCGATGCCGTCGATGACAGCCTTTCCCGAAGTGCAGGAGAGGTATCCGCAGAGAATATTCATGGCAGTTGATTTTCCTGCACCGTTCGGGCCTAAAAATCCGACGATCTCACCCTTTTCAATGGTGAAACTGATGTCGTTCACTGCCTTGATCTTGCCGTAATGCTTTACAAGATTTTCAATTCTGATCATGTTTTTTCTTCCTTAAAATAGATCTGTATAGTCAGTGTGTAAACACAAATACACAGCATATTATATCATGTTTTGATGAATAAATCAAGAGAAAATGCCGCTTTTTAAAGGGCTTCTGTGATTTTTGGATGAATTTTTTGTAAAAAACGGGCAATGATCACTGTCCGTTCATCATTGTCCGTTGGCTTGCGTATTTCTCCGCATCGAATTCTTCAAGTAAACTGTCTTTTTTTAAATAGAGTGGGTGGTGCGGATGCCCTTTGACCGAGCGCTTTCCGCAGGTATACCATTTGACATGATATTCCTTACTTTTTTCCACAAGTGCCGCAAGGCAGTCAAACAGATAGCTCCGTTTTTCGATGATCGCTCCCCATGCTGCCCATATTGCGGGTTCATCGCTGTTTTCAAGAAGGTAGGTGAGGGCTTTGACATTGTCTTCAAGCAGCTCTTTGTTGAGATCCTTCTCCATATCATCGGGATCTGTGGCACGCTGGGGGTAAAGATTGAGCATCATAAAACTGTCGTAGCCGTTATGAAAAGCGATGCGTTCCACACTTTTGAGGGTATTATCAAGGTCTTCCGGGGCGGCAGTACTTGGATTGATACCGATGCAGATGAGCGGATGTTTTCCTCTGGTACCGAGAATGTATCGGTATTCCTCATATCTGCAGGGGACATACAGCCATTTTTCGCTGTTATAGTTCTTCTGCGGCAAAAGGGCTTCTGCCAGCAGATCTTTGAATGGACGGATTTCCAATTCTGCTGTCTGCGTTTTCGGAATGTGCATGTTTTTCTCCTCGCTTCGACTGTTTTCGCCAGTATAACACATTTTTTTGAGAAATGCAAGGATTTTACCGAAGAGTTACAAACAGAGAGGGCGTACTTTTTTGTCTTCGCCGCTTTTTAAGAGTTTTTGAGAGAGACGGGCGGAAACTTTGGCGCAGGGGTTAATTATCTATTCGTAAAAAAACGGATCAAGAAAAATGGCGCAACGATCATTCGTTGCGCCATTTGGGGACTTAAGCATTATTCGTATAACTTGCCCATTTTCTGCAGTCTGTCGTACTTCGCCGCAGCGTGTGCCGCAGCTTTTGCGAACAGTTCTTCTGCTCTTTGCGGGAAGGACTGCGCAAGTCTTGCGTATCTGGTCTCGCTCTTGATAAATTCGACATAGTCGGCTGTCGGTGCCTTCGAGTCGATGGTGAGTTTGTTTTCAGCCTGTGGGTTGTAACGGAACATGTTCCAGTAGCCTGCGTCAACTGCCTTCTTCATTTCGAGTTGGCAGTTCTGCATGCCACCCTTGACGCCGTGCATTTCGCAAGGTGCATAGCCGATGATCAAAGACGGACCCGGATAAGCCTCAGCCTCTGTCATCGCCTTTAATGTTTGGTTCATGTCAGCGCCCATGGCGATCTGTGCAACGTATACATAGCCGTAGGACATTGCGATCTCCGCAAGATTCTTCTTGCCAAGCGCCTTGCCTGCTGCCGCAAACTGTGCGACCTGACCGATGTTGGAAGCCTTGGAAGCCTGTCCGCCGGTGTTGGAGTAAACCTCGGT
>CAZUWA010000045.1:0-7885 GCA_964623895.1 uncultured Lachnospiraceae bacterium
GCTGTAACAAAACTTTTTACGTTTTGTTACAGCCTGCTTTCATTTTAAGCAAAAGGCTTTGCCTCAAGATGCCGAAGGATCTTTTCCCATAACTTAAAGTTTTCGCACACGAAAAAGACAGGAAGGTCAAGGGCTACACACCCTTGACCTTCCACATCATATAAATCAAGAAAGTTCTGCTTTTCCGGTATACAATTCGTAATATCTGCCCTTCATTTCAAGCAGTTCGTCATGCGTACCACGTTCAATGATTACACCTTTCTCAAGCACCATAATCGCATTGGAATTGCGCACAGTGGAAAGACGGTGAGCAATGACAAAGGTAGTGCGATTCTTCATCAAGCGATCCATGCCATGCTCAATATGCCGCTCTGTTCTGGTATCAACAGAGGAGGTTGCCTCGTCAAGCACTAAAATTGGCGCTTTCGAAATCGCAGCACGAGCGATGTTGAGAAGTTGTCTCTGGCCTTGGGAGAGGTTGGCTCCGTCCCCCGTCAGCATCGTTTGATAGCCTTCTTCCAAACGCATGATGAAGGAATGCGCACTGGCAAGTTTTGCCGCGGCAATGACCTCTTCATCTGTCGCATCCGGTCTTCCGTAACGGATGTTCTCCATCACAGTGCCGCTAAAGAGGTGGGTATCCTGCAAAACCATGGCGATATTCTTACGCAACACCTCACGTTTGATATCCTTAATATCAACACCGTCAATAGTAATACTGCCCTCTTCAATATCATAGAATCTGTTCAGCAGATTGGTCACCGTTGTTTTACCCGCACCGGTCGAACCGACAAATGCGATCTTCTGACCGGGCTTTGCATAGAGTGTGATATCGTGAAGAATGGCCTCTTCCGGCTCATATCCAAAGGTAACATTCGTCATCTTCACATAGCCTTGCATATTTTCCATCCGGTCAACATTTTCTTTATCCGCCGGTTCAGGATCGGCATCCATCACCGCAAACACTCTCTCTGCACCCGCAAGAGCTGAAAAAATGTTGGTCATCTGCTGAGAAATCATATTGATCGGCATAGAAAACTGTCTGCTGTACTGCGCAAACACAGTCAATTCACCCGGTGTCATCCCGCCCAAGAACATCATGATGCCACCTATGCAAACGGTCACAGCGTAGGTGATCTGCGAGGTGTTTCCCATAATCGGTCCCATGATCCCACCGAAGAACTGCGCCTTCATCTGCTTGTCGCGCATATCATTGTTGAGTTCGGCGAATTCATCTACACAAATGTCCTCATGGTTGAAAACTTTGATGACCTTCTGACCCGTAACCGTTTCTTCAATATATCCGTTCACCGCGCCAAGGGCACTTTGCTGTGCCTTATAGTATTTACTGCTCCGTTTGGCAATTGCACCACCGCCGATCGTAAAAATCGGTATGAACACCACAACGATCAGCGTCAGCCAAATGTTGGTGGTCACCATAAAAACAAATGTACCGATCAGAGAGATACTGCCGGAAATCAAGTTGGTCAGTGAGTTGTTCAGCATAACATCAATGTTGTCGATATCATTGGTAAAGCGACTCATGATCTCACCCGTAGCGTTGGCATCAAAATAACGAATCGGCAGACTTTGCAGTTTGTCAAACAGGTCGTTTCTGATCTTCTCTATAATGCCTTGCGAAACGGAAAGCATCAATCTGCTTTGCATATAACTGAAGAGAACGCCGCACAGATAGATAAGCGCCATAATGATCAGCGCAGTAGCCAAATAGATCATCATATCACTAAGACCGTTTCCGGAAAGCAAAGTCTGCATCACAGCGGTCTCAGACACCGCAGTGAAGATATCATCCGCAAGTCTCACAAAAACACCGGCATCCGAACCAAGTTCCGTACCCGCAATGCGGTTTATGATCGGAGAAAGCAGAAAGGAGCCGACAAGGCTTGTAAAAGTGCTCATCAGCATGCAAAAAAGCACTAAAATCAGGCGGAAGGTGTACTTTTGAACATACTTCATCAGTCTGCCGAGCGTTTTTCCGACGTCTTTCGGCTTGCCGCCACCCATTCTCGGACCTCTGCCGCCCCCCGGACCTCTACCGCCGCCCGGTCCTCTGTCGCTACCCGCAAGACCGCCACCGGATGTTGCGGAAGAGGCGTATCGCCTTTGCAGTTCTTCAAGAGTTCTTTTTTTCATGACTCACGCCCCCTTTCCATCAGTCTGAGACTGATAGATTTCTCTGTAATCTTCATTGTTCTGAAGCAATTCTTCATGTGTTCCGATACCGGAGATCCTACCGTTTTCCATCACGATAATGACATCCGCATCTTTCACCGAACCGATACGTTGTGCGATAATGATCTTGGTCGAACCGCGCAACTCTTCTTTAAATGCGCGGCGGATCTGCGCTTCCGTGGCTGTGTCGACAGCGGAAGTAGAGTCATCCAAAATCAAGATCTTTGGACGCTTCAGCAATGCTCTTGCAATGCAAAGTCGCTGTTTTTGCCCACCGGACAGGTTTGCACCGCCCTGTTCTACTTCCGTATCATATCCTTCATTAAAGGAAGCAACGAACTTGTGCGCCTGCGCGTAATCGGACATTTCAACGATCTTTTCCATGGAGGCATCTTGATCCCCCCAACGCAGATTATCCTCGATCGTTCCGGAGAACAGGACATTCTTTTGTAATACCATGCCCACGCCCTCGCGCAGATTGTAAAGAGAATAGTCTTTAACATTAATGCCGTCTATCAAGACCTCCCCCTCATCCACATCATACAGACGTGGGATCATCGAAACAAGAGAAGTCTTTCCGCAACCGGTCGAACCGATGATGCCAACGGTTGCCCCTGACGGAATCTTCAGATCAATATGATCAAGCACCGGGTCTTCACTGTGCTTGAAATAGCGGAAGGTCACGTTTTTGAATTCGATCTCCCCATTGGTCACAACCGCATCTTTGCGTGTAGCAACAATGTCCGTAAGATCCGTGTTCTCATCCAGTACTTCCGAAATACGCTTTGCAGAGGCAAGCGCACGAGAAAACATCATCAGCATCATGGTAACTGTCATCAACGAACTTAAAATCTGTGTTACATAGGTCACGAATGCCGACAAGTCGCCAATCGCCATACCTTCGTTTGCAACCATTCCCGCGCCAAACCACAAAACAGCAATAACAGCAGCATTCATGAAGATCGTCATGACCGGGGACATGAAGATGACCGTCTTCATAGCGGACATCCCCGCATGCTTTAAGTTTTTATTGGCAGTTCCGAATTTTTCTTTTTCGTGATCTTCTCTGACAAAAGACTTGACTACACGCATATTCGTAATGTTTTCTTGTACTATATTATTTAATCCGTCCACTTTTTCCTGCATTCTGGCAAATTTCGGAAATCCCGTCAACACGATTGCCAGAATGGAAATGAGCATAAGCGGCAGAATGACCGCCAAAACCGTTGCAAGGTCCGGTCTCAAAGAAATAGCCATAATGAGCGCACCAATCAGCATACCTGGCGCACGAAGCATCATACGGAGCATCATATTGACCACATTCTGCACCTGTGTCACATCGTTCGTCAGTCTGGTTACCAAAGAACCGGTAGAAAATTTATCAATACTGCTAAAAGAGTATCCCTGTACTTTGCGGAAAAGATCTTCTCTCAAATCTGCCGCAAAATTTACAGAAGCCTTCGCACCGAAATAGGCGCCGCCAATTCCACCTAGCATCATAAGCAGAGCGACCAATACCATCAGTCCGGATATGCCAATCGTCTGCCAGATATAACCGCCTGACGACAGTTCCCCAAACAGGGTCAACCCTTCACCGAGAGCCGCAAGTGCACCGGCGGTATCTCCGCCTGCAATCGCATTTTCGACAGTCTCTCCGATTGCAGAAAGTCCGTCATGACCGAGATATTGAATATATGTCAACAATTGTTTCAGCGTTTCCGTTGCTCCAGTCGCACCGGATACCAGTTCTGCTGAAAGTTTTTCGATCACCCCACCGGTATTTTGGAAAGCAGTTCCCAAATTAATAATATTTGCCAAAAACTTCGGCATCAATACCTCACCAATCACCTCGACGATCATACAAATCGGTCCGATAATAAAATACGGTAGATAAGGTTTTATATACTTAAACCATTTTTTCATCTTTTCACCTGTACCATTTCACTGCTTATTTTTGTGTGCGGTCTCATGGGCGGATATTCCTGCCCCCTTTCCGCACAAAAGCCGGCAATCACCTTTTCAAGAATACGTTTCACTTCCTCTTCCTCCGTGAACGTAATGGTGCTTGCGAATTCCTTTTCAAGCGCCGCAAGGCGCTCTTTGTTCTTGGCATTAACACTCTTCCCTTTTTCGGTCAGATATACTTTGACTGCACGGCGGTCAAACTCACTCTGCTCTCTGTAGATGTAACCATCTCTCTCCATTTTGTCAAGAGCAATGCTGGCAGACGAGGGCTTGATCCCCACATTTTCCGCTAAGCTTCTCTGTCCGCAGCCATCGCAATGACCAAGTTCGCGCAACAGTTCTCTGTATCCAACCGGTACGCCGTTTTCCTCGCACACTTTGCGCATCTCTTTGTCAAACATTCTGGAAAGACCAACGACCAAAAACATCATTTCGGGGTGAAGGTGTTTGTTTTCCCGATCCATAATTAACCTCCTTTAATGTGTGGTTTACATTTTTTAAAAAATGTTAGATTGCTAACTATCTGGCAGTATACTCTTTTCATTTTCGATTGTCAACACTTTTTTTGTTTGTTTACAAACTTTTAAAACTTGACAAACGGTACAAAAGCAGGTATAATGAATCCATTGATATTACTGTACTACAGGAGGCAGAAATGAAGAAATACATGGAATTTGCGGTGGCAAAAGCAATAGAACTGCTTGCTATCGACAGCCCCACAGGATACACCGAAAAAGCAACCAAATGGATAAAAGAACAGTTTGAAGCGCTCGATTTCCGAGCAGAATATACGCAAAAAGGCGGTTTGTTGGTAGATCTTGGCGGAAAAAATGCACAAAACGCTATACTTCTGCAAGCCCACACCGATACTATCGGCGGTATGGTCTGTGCCGTCAAAGGAAACGGCAGACTTCAGATCGCCAAGATCGGCGGACTCAGCCCCAATAATACCGAGACAGAAAATGTCAGGATATACACCCACCGCGGACAAATCTATGAAGGCACGATGCAGTTGATCAATCCCTCGACACACGTCAACGGAAGCTTCAACAGTACTCTGCGCACTTTTGAAAATACCGAGATCGTCCTTGACGAGATTGTCAGTAATGCAGAGGAGGTTAAAAAACTCGGCATTGCCAACGGCGATATCGTTTGCTTTGAACCGCGTACCAGAGTGACCGAAAAAGGATATATTAAGAGCAGATTTCTTGACGACAAGCTCGCCGTCGGCATCGTACTCGGTTTTGCAAAGTATTTGAAAGAAAAAGCAATCGCCACGGAACGAAAAATTTGGCTGCATATCACCGTTTATGAAGAAGTCGGGCACGGAGCAGCTGCCACTGTGCCGGAAGGCGTAACAGAAGTACTTTCCATCGACATGGGATGCGTTGGTATCGGTCTTGCCTGCACCGAACGGCAGGTCTCGATCTGCGCAAAGGATAACACGGGACCCTATAATTATGAGATCGTTTCCGCACTGATCGCCGCTGCGGAAAAAGAAAGCGCGGACTACGCTTTGGATGTTTACCCCGGTTATGGTTCGGATGCTGATGCCACACTGCGCGGCGGTCACGATGTCCGTCATGGACTGATCGGCCCCGGCGTTTACGCTTCACACGGCTATGAACGTAGCCACAAGGACGGTGTTGAAAATGTTCTGAAAGTTTTAAAAGGGTATCTTTGTTAATAAAGGAGCAACTATGTCCGTATACATTCGACCGATGATCGAAGAAGACCGTCTTTCGATCGTAAAGATGATGACCGTCTTCTATAATTCTTCCGCCGTCCATACAAATGGCTCTCCCGAGATCTTCGAACAGGATATTTCCGCCTGTGTCGGCAATTCGCCATATCTTGAAGGCTATGTATTTGAAGAAAGCGGGAAGATTTGCGGCTATGCAATGCTTGCCAAGAGTTTTTCTACCGAATTCGGAAAGCCTTGCATTTGGGTGGAAGACATCTACATTCTCGAAGCTCACCGCGGAAAGGGAATTGCCGAGCAGTTTTTTGAGTATATTGAAGAAAGATACACAAACGTGCTCTTCCGTTTGGAAGTGGAGGAAGAGAATACCCATGCCGTTCATGTATATAAAAAAAGAGGATATACCGTGCTTCCATATATGGAAATGAAAAAAGAATAACAAAAGCAGTCACTCTTGCTTCCGATTACAAAACCAAGTAAAACTATTTCGGAAAACCCTGTAATTGAACGCTCACACCGTCGCACCTATTCTACACAGCGATCCGAGCATAAATCAGCAAAGAGGTTGTCTCAAATGCTCAAGATCTTGCATTTGAGACAACCTCTTTTAAACATATTCAAATATGCGAGCGATTCACTTTTCAAGCGCGCTCAAAAAACGCAAAATAACGCCCGAAGAGTGCTCTGCCGCCAGACTCTTGAATTGTTCATAGTCCATTGCGTTTCCGTCCGCACCATCTGAGATCGAACGCAGGATGGCACAGGGAACACCGTTCACATAGGAAACCTGCGCGATCGCCTGCCCTTCCATCTCACAGGCAATGGCAAAAAAGGTATCGGCGATCCATCTCTTTTTTTGCGGATCGCAAATGAACTGGTCTCCCGATGCAATCACCCCTTCAACGGCATTGATATTCTCTTCTCGGCAGATCTCTTTCAGTTTTGCCGCAAGGACAGCATCCAACGGAATCTGCACAAGATTGATACCGGAGATCATTCCCACGGGATCGCCCAAAGGAGAAGTGTCCATATCATGACAAACAGCGAAATTGCCGATTGCCATATCACCGATGTTCAGCCGATCGATGAGCGTACCCGCAACGCCGATATTGATGATTACTGACGGCTTGTAACGCAAAATCATTGCTTCCGCCGCAAGTGCCGCAAAGCATTTTCCAACACCACAGACTGCCAAAACAACATCCTGACCACACAGTTGCCCCGAAACAAATTCTACACCTGATATTTTTTCAACCTGCGCATCGGTCAGCTTTGTACGCAGATTTTTGATCTCCAGATCCATCGCACCTATAATTCCGATCATTTTTGTTCACCATTCGGATAGTTGAGATCCGCCTTTTCAAAATCCACTGCTTCAAGATATTCGGCACAACATTTTTTTGCCGCATCGAGAGACAGTTCTTTATAATTTCCGCATTCTATCTCGGAAGCACCATACATCTCTGTTTCTTTTTCCACGATCTGCACCAATATTTCTCTGACCACCTCTTTAACGATATCGGCAGGAAGGCTCCGTACAACCAAATAAAAGCCGGTACGGCACCCCATCGGTCCAAAATAAATGACCTTGTCTCCTATCCTGCTGTTACGCACGATCGTTGCAAACATATGCTCTACAGAATGAAGTTCGATATTCGAAAGATATTCCCCTGCATTCGGTTTTTTGAAACGCAAATCGTAACTGTCACAATCCCCGTCTCTTCTTGAAAGGTAGATCCCCGGCTTGATATAGCGATGATCCACCGAAAAACTTGCAATCTTTTCCATAACCCTCTACCCGTGTACTTTTTTTATTAGGATATCATTTATCGGCAAAAAAGTCAAGATACAAGAAAGACTTTTCAATATTCT
Organism: uncultured Lachnospiraceae bacterium; assembly: GCA_964623895.1. Lineage (GTDB taxonomy): Bacteria > Bacillota > Clostridia > Oscillospirales > CAG-272 > UBA11512. Next base: position 7,733 of record CAZUWA010000045.1, read on the forward strand.
CAAAAAATCTTCAAAAAAACAAGGCTGAAGTAACAGTTTTTTTTAAAAAGCTCTTGACAATTCAAATTTGTTGTGGTAATATTATTGGGCACATAACGTGCGGGTGTTGTTCAATGGTAGAATTCCAGCCTTCCAAGCTGGCTGCGTGGGTTC
>CAZUWA010000046.1:0-7694 GCA_964623895.1 uncultured Lachnospiraceae bacterium
TTCTTCAGTCTCACATCTATTGTAACACTACAAAGGCGTTTCCGCTTTTTCGCGGCAGACCTTGACTTTTATCACTCTTTATGGTAGAATATAGCAGAATTTAAAGAAGATCGAGTGATTTATATAAATGAGTATCTTTTGGATGAATTTAAAGAGAAATATGTTTTCCGCATTTCGGACGGTCAAGAGCAACTTTAGGGAGTACATCTGCTTCTTTCTTGCGCTCATAATGGTGGAGACACTTTTTGGGATCGTCTGTATTTCTTTTGCCAATAACCGTGCGGTGGAAGAGAGTATTATCAAAGATGCCGGTTATGATTACCATGTTATTTTGACCGGCGCAAATGACAATGATTATAATACTTTACAGGATGCATATCAGGATTGTGTCAGTCAAAATACAGTCTATTTTACCTTTAAACGAACCGAGGATGGTCAGTATCGCATTACCTTTAAAGGGAATGTAGTAAGTGCGCGAAATCTTTTTATGAAAGAGGTGCTGTACGAACTCAACGATCGCAATACCACCCAGCGCGTAGGAATGTCTTCTACTCCCCTTTACCGTTCTGCCGCGGATCAGAATGCCGATATCCCGGGGTTCCTCGCTGTTCTGGTATTGATGGTGTTGCTTTCTTTCTTACTGTTGATGGCACTTTTCCGAATAAGGATCAACCATTTTAAATTTACATATGCCGTATACATGGCGTTTGGCGGAGATTTCAAAAAACTGTTGGGCAGTTCCTTCTATGAAATACTGCTGATCTCTTTGCTTTCCTTTTCGCCGGCAGTTTTGTTGTCTTATGCTATTTCCTCGCTGATCTATTTGCCTTTCGGACAGCCGTTCGGGTTTTACTTTTTTTCTTTGCCTGTTATGTTGATCTGTGCACTGATTGCATCGGTGCTGGCGTTGATCCTGCCGATGCGTGCGCTTGCAAACGGCATGCCCATCAAGCATTTCAAGGCGGAAGACAACTCCAATCTCGTGTCTTCTCCCAGAAGATCTCGCGTTTTCTTGAAGAAGAGTGTGTTCTATACGGAGGCGTGGACTCTTTGGCGGTTCAGATCGCATATTGCAATTTTAATGCTTTCTACCGTGACATTCGCTTCTCTTTTTAATGTTTTTTGCTATCTTTCTAATGTTTATGATGTTCAAACAGACAGCGAGACGGCAAATCTGTCTTTTACTATCGAAAACAGCGGGATGGCAGATGATTTTGAGAACTATGTTGCCGATCGAATGGAGGCAAGGGGGCTTTCAGGCTATACTCTTGAAAAGACCGCATCCGATCCCTTTGCATCGGCAGATGGGGTTAATACGCTGTTACCGCACCTTGTTATTTCCGACGATCGCGTAACCTCCGCGCGTTACACGGATTGTCCGGGTAATCCTGGCTATCAGGCTACGGAAAGTCTTGATATCCGCGCTTTTGACGAAGCGGCACTCGCTTGTTTTGATACCGTTTATGGTTACAGTTATATTGGGGATCCAGAAAAGGCTTTGACCGATCCGAACGCTGTCATCGTTTCAAGAAGTCTTGCAAACAGCGAAGGAAACAGCCTGCAACCGGGAGATACCGTCTATATAAGTGTCGGTTATGCGCTTCTGTCCGATCAGTATGATCCGGAACTTTCCACCCTTGAAACGCGTATGCAGAATTTCCTGTTTTTTTACAAGGAATTTACAGTCGTTGCCGTGGTGACGAACTATGCAGACTACACTGATATGTTGGTCTATCTGCCTGCGGCAAAGGACGAAAACGGTGTAAGCGGCTATGCGGCGGTTACAGAACAGGAGCCTGATTTCTCTGTTTTCAAGATGTATCTTGAAGACGAATCGGATGAGGACGCTGTCGTGGAGTTCGTTCAGAATTATATTGATAAGGTCGGCGGTGTTTCAATGACCATTGATTTCGGAACGATCGAGGATAATATCAGGGAAGGGCAAAACTATACCACAATGATCTTGGTCTTGGCTTTTTCCGTCTTTGCCGTTTCTCCGCTGACCGGATTTTTTTCGCAGATCCTGTTTTATAAGAAGCGTGAACAGGAATTTGACGTTATGCGCGCGGTGGGCGGTACCGGGCGGAAGTTGAAACAACTGTTTTTAACAGATGCTTTCGTACTTTCCCTTCTTTCGGGGATCCTCTACAGTGCACTTTCCTTCGGACTGATCCATCTTGTCTGCGCGGTTATCAATACGCCCTATGTTTTCCCGCTTTTAAATATCGGTAACACCGTACACACCTTTTATCCGGAAATGTCGATGACATGGTTCTTCTTTGGACTTGTACTGACGGTTTTGTTCTCCGCTTTGCAGGTACTGCTTTGTGCGTTCTTCTACATGCACAAGAAGAAAGAGCATCTGGCGGCGGATCTTGCCAACGGGGATGCATACTAAAAATGAAAGGATGCGAATAGACATGGCAATACTGGAAGCACAAGATATTATTAAACTGTACATACAAGCGGATAATAAGCTGTATGCAGTCAATCATGTCGATTTTTCGGCAGAAGACGGCGAATTTATCGCAATCATCGGCGCATCCGGCTCCGGTAAATCGACCTTCATGCAGATCTTGGCAGGTCTTGACCGCCCGACAAGCGGCTCGGTGCGCATCAGAGGTAATGACATTACCAAGATGAAATCGGACGAACTCAGCCGTTTTAGAGGAAGATTCGTAGGCTTTGTATTTCAAAAGCATAATTTAATTCCTCAATTTACAGCCCTTGAAAATATTCTCGTGCCGACCGTGATGTGTGACCGAGAAGATTTTCGATATGAGGAGCATCTCAAAAAATTGGTAGACAGTTTGAAACTTGGTGATCGTCTCAATCACCTGCCGAGCGAACTTTCCGGTGGGCAACAACAGCGCGTTGCCATTGCAAGGGCACTGATCAATCGCCCACAGGTTCTGTTTGCTGATGAACCGACAGGAAATCTCGATAGGGAAAATGCGGATGAGGTGTTGGAATTGCTTCTTGAAACAAGAAAAACGATCGGACAGACGATCATTATGGTCACGCATGACATTTCCATTGCTGAAAAAGCGGATAAGATCTACCGCATGGAAGACGGTAAGTTGTACCTCTTCAGAGACGCCGACGGAAACTATCGTCGAAATTCTTATGAGGAAGCTGCCAAGATGTCTGAGACGATTAGGGGCGTAACTCCACAGTGAACAGCAATTTTTTCAAAAAAACTGTAACTTTTTTCCTCAAAATGGGATCAACCAAAGGAACGACCGTTTATCACACACCGAAAGGATAATTTGATTATGAGAAAATTTAGAATCGTCACAGACTCTGCTTGTGATCTGCCGTTTGAAATATTGCAAAAAATAGATGTCGAAGCGCCTGCTTTGCATTTGGCGATCGGCGGACAGGAATATAAGGACTATAAGGATGAATCGGAGATCAAAGCGAGAGACTTTTATGCGCGGATGCGTAATGGCGAAACTGCGACCACTTCTGCCGTTTCCGTAGGCGAATTTGGAGAGGTTTTCGAAAAGCATTTGCAAAATGGAGAAGATGTTTTGTATATTGGTTTCTCTTCCGGACTTTCGACGACCTATCAGTCTGCTGCTATTGCGGCAAAGGATTTTGGTGAGAAATATCCGGAAAGGAAAATATATACCGTTGATACTCTCTGTGCTTCCACCGGACAGGGGATGTTAGTCTACCTTTGTGCCCAGATGGCTGACGAAGGAAAGAGCATTGAAGAGGTCAGAGATTACGCAGAGGCAACCAAACTTCATATCTGCCATGCATTTACAGTGGATGACCTCGTCTATTTAAAGAGAGGCGGGCGTGTCAGTGCCGCAACGGCACTGGTTGGAGGACTTTTGAATATCAAGCCCCTTTTACATGTCGATAATGAAGGTCACCTCATCTCTATCGGAAAAGCAAGAGGCAGAAAGGCTTCGATCGCATGGTTGGCAGGTTATATCAAAGGAAGAGAACTGCCCGAAAGCAAGAAAATTGCATTTATCTGCCACGGCGACTGCCCGGAAGACGCGGAGTTGCTCAAGAAGATGGCAATGGAGCAATACGGATTTGAAGAGGTCGTCATTGCGTCTACCGGCGCTGTCATCGGTGCGCACAGCGGACCGGGTACGCTTGCATTCTTCTTTGTTGGAGGTGAACGATAATGGCTCAGTTCGTCAGTGGCAAGCTGTATGGTGAAATGATCGTTTCTGCCGCAAATGCGTTAGAAAACAAGAAGGAAGATGTCAACAATTTAAATGTTTTCCCCGTTCCGGACGGTGATACCGGCTCGAATATGGGTATGACGATGGGTGTCATAAGAAACAACGTCGGCAACCTTTCAAATAAACTTGGAGATTGTGCGACGCAGGTCTCCAAAATGATGTTGATGGCGGCAAGAGGTAATTCGGGCGTTATCCTCTCCCTTTTCTTTAAAGGTCTTGCCAAGGGATTGGAAGGGGTGGATAAGGCTGATGCAACCACACTTGCGAAGGCTTTCGATTCCGGCGTGAAGAGCGCATACGGCGCGGTGATGCAGCCGACGGAAGGAACGATCCTGACAGTGATGCGCGTTTCCGCCGAAAAGACGATTGCGGTGGTGGATGAGTTTCAAGATGATCCGCTTGCTATGATGAATTATATGTTGGATGCGGCAAAGGAAACGTTGGAAGAAACGCCGGAGATGTTGCCCGTTTTGAAGTCTGCCAATGTGGTGGACGCGGGTGGCTTTGGCTTTGTGACCGTTTTGGAAGGTATGATCGCGGCACTGATGCATCAGCCGATACAGTATGCAGGCGCACCGAGCGCCGGCAGACAGATCGTTGCAAACTTTGCGCAGGTAGAGACCGGAGATATTGTCTTCGGATATTGCACAGAGTGCATTGTTGAAAAAGACCCGGATCTTTGTACGGAAGAACGGATCGACAGTTTGCGTGCGACGCTGTCCGAAATGGGTGATTCAATGGTCTTTGCGCAGGATGATGAGATCATCAAACTGCATATCCATACAAATGAGCCCGGCATCGTTCTTTCACTGGCACAGGTCTTTGGTGCGCTTGTGACCGTAAAGGTTGAGAATATGCGCAGACAGCATACAGAAATGATCCAAAAGACCGTGGGACGGTCGGAAGAAACGGCGCAAGAAGCAGTTATACATCAAGAGCCGACAAAGGAATTCGGATTTGTGGCGGTTGCCGCAGGAGAAGGTGTTTCTTCGGCATTTATTGATATGGGATGCGACCAAATGGTGATCGGCGGTCAGACGATGAACCCAAGCCTTGCAGACTTGATCGGGGCTGTGGGGAAGGTGAATGCCGAAACGGTGTTCATTTTGCCCAATAACTCCAATGTTTATCTTGCGGCATGTCAGGCAGCAAAGGAGATCAATGACAAAAAGATCATCGTTCTGCCGACCAAAACCATTCCGCAAGGACTCACAGCGCTCTTTGCGTTCGACGAAAGTGTGAGCGCGGATGAAAACGAGGAAAGTATGACCGCGGCACTCGATAGTGTCAAGAGTTTTTCTTTGACATATGCTGTGCACGATTCTACCGCTGACGGCATGGATATCAAGGAAGGGCAGAGCCTTGGACTTTTAAACGGAAAGGTGCGCTATAACGCCGACACTGATGAAGAATGCCTCAAATTGATGCTTGAAGAAATGAAGGATGGTACAACTGTGACGGTCTTCTACGGAGAAGATGTGGATGACGAAACGGCAGCAGGTACGGAAGCACTGCTGACGGATGCCCTGCCCATGGCGGATGTTACTGTGCTTAAGGGTGACCAGCCGGTCTATAAATATATTATTTCCTGTGAATAAGCAAAAAACGGATCGTTGCAGATGTATACAACGATCCGTTTTTAATGGTAGATTACAGAAGAGGGGAGAAGATCTTTAACAGTTTTGCCGCTATTTTAACAGATCGTTTTTCTCCGCGGATACTTTCCCGTGTAATTGCTTTTGCGCGCGAGATACTGTTTAAAAAGTCGGCTTCCATTGTTTTTATGCAGTCAGAACCGTAGAGGTAAACAGCACATTCAAAGTTATGGTAGAGACTGCGGTAGTCTAAATTGATTGTGCCGATCACAGCTTCCTTGCTGTCAGCAAGGAACATTTTGGCGTGTACAAAGCCAGGGGTATATTCATAGATTTTGACGCCTGTTTCAAACAAGCGTGGATAATGTCCTTTGGCAAGTGCTTGGGTGGCAGGATTGTCGGTGATTGCAGGCAAGAGCACCACGACCTCGACGCCGCGTTGTGCCGCATACGCCAGAGCGGATTCCGTTTCGTCATCCAAGACGAGATAAGGCGTGAAGATATATACATGCTCGGTGGCGCGATTGAGAATGTCAAGGTATACCTGTCTGCCGACAGGTTCGTGATCAAGCGGATCATCAAAATAGGGCATGGCAAAACCGGAACCTGATGGTTGCTTTGGAAGAATCTTTGGTTCGGGGAAGGAAATGGTTTTTTCATGTATATTCCATATCTGCAAAAACATCAGTTCAAAACTTTTTGCGGCATCCCCCGAAAGCATGACTGCTGTATCCTTCCAGTCGCCGTATTGCGGTTCTGCGTTGATATACCGATCTGCCAAGTTGATGCCGCCGGTGAAGGCAACCCTGCTGTCGATCGTGACGATCTTTCGGTGGTCGCGGTTGTTGTAATGGGTGGACAGAAAAGGGGTAATGGGAGAGAAAACACGGCAGTCGATGCCAAGTTTTTTTAATTTTTGGGGATAACTTTTTGGGAGTCGGAAAAATTCGCATGTTCCGTCATACATTACGCGCACATCTACCCCCCCCGCTGCTTTTTCAGCGAGTACTTCCAGAACGCGCCCCCACATTTCTCCTTCGTCGATGATGTAATATTCAAGATAAATGGAGTGTTCGGCACGATTCAATTCGATGAGCAACCGATCAAGCAACTCCTTACCACAGGAAAGGTAGTATGCTTCGGTATTTTGATATACCGGCATATCGGTAATTCCGGAAAGATAGCGTGTCATGGCGGCGGCGCCCGGATCGAGAAGCGCCAGTTCTTCGCATGCTTCTTGATCATCATCTATGTAAGTTCTGGAAATGCTATAGATCTTTTTCAGCCGCTTCTTCATTGCGATATGTCCGAATTCCGCGCAGGTGAAGAGATAGAGCAGAGAACCGAACACCGGAAACAACATGATAATGATCAACCAAGCCAATTTTGCATTCGGATTTTTCTTGCTGTTGATGAGATAAATGACCACGCCGATTGTGAAAATAGTGTTTCCACCATACACATGAGGCAAAAATTCTTCAAATCTGAAGAATAGAAGAAAGAGTAAGGCAATGTTCAGAATTAGGAGCAACAGAACAATACCCATTCGGCTGAAGATTAACTGATGAATTCCGGATCGTCCTTTTTTCAGTAACCGCATCCCTTTTTGCTGTTTTTCCATTACGTCACTCCTTTTTTGAAGCAGGGCATTTTATCTCCCGCTGTTTTTTGTTTATCATTATATCATTTTTTCGCTTTGATTGCAAGAATTATTTGATAGGCGGCTTACTTTTGGTTAAAAAGGCGGACGCTTCTTGCTTTTATGGTTGTTTTTTACAGAACAGAGTTTGTTAAAACTAACAAAAGGTTTGTTGAAATGATACAAATGGTTCGTTTATTATAAAAGAATCATTGACAAGATAACCGATTCATGTTACAATACCGGAAGAAA
>CAZUWA010000047.1:0-6846 GCA_964623895.1 uncultured Lachnospiraceae bacterium
ATTTAAAAGGAATTGATACGACGGAGTGGGAATTGTTGCAGTTGTGTTATAAGGTGACCGATAATGAATACGATACTTCAATTGGTCACATTACCGACACTATGAACAGCTTTATGGAAATTGGCTCGAAATATAAACCAACATTTACTTCCAAATCCACCACTGAATTAAAGGAACTGATATCTAACAGTATAAATCAGTTTTATCCTGTTATTGTGAATAACAGACCTGAGCAGCAGAACGGTCAGCCGGAAGCATTTGGATATTATGGTTCGGGACATTATTATGTGGTAAAGGGACTGTATTACAATGAGAAAAGTGGGTATCAGGTTGCTATCAACGACCCACATTACAAGTTCGGTGCGTCTCCTTTAGGGAGGTATGATAAGGAGACGAACTCTATAAAAACTATTGATCCTCCTCAAACCAATAATATCGGGGGTAGGGACACGGTGGTAGATTACGACATGTTGTATGCAGTATATTCGCAAAGTAACCATAATTTAATGTATATGAATGTACAAGGAGGGAACTCATGAAGAAGGTTATATGTTTACTGTTGTCGCTGGTCATGATCACAGGCGGTGTTCTTCCGCTTTCTTTGTCATCTTTCGCAAAAGATCTTGATGTTGGCGATGAATGTCCCACGGCGCAGGAATTACTGACTTTTACAAAATTTGCATGGGAGTATCAGGTCTTTTTGGAGGAAGGGATATATTCGTATTGGCGAGATTATAATAGCGGTAAATCGGATGATTTCATAGAGTGGCTGATTTCCAAAGGATTTATGCCCGAAACGTTGGAAATAAAAACAGCAGGAGAATTGCCATTGCCTGTGGATCGGCATACTGGGGAGAGTTACGAAATGGGTTCCCTTTACCCAAGTTATCCAATAATCCCGTTTTATGCATTGCCGGAGGGCATTACCTTGGAAATGCTGAAGGAAGAGTATTACAAACTGTTTTACTATGATAACAACTATATTTTTGATTGCGCAGGAGATCATCCGGTTTACGGTCAGCCCGGAGGTCGGAAGTGTTTTGACAATCATATTAGGATGGATGATAGTGGCAGGGTATATATGGATGCCCCTGCTGTACTCATGAACCATGATGAGTACGAATGGGATTTTTGGAAGGATAAAGGTGTGTGGGAATCTGCAAAGATCGTATTTAAAGATTCTCAAAAGATCATTCTTACGGTGATGCCAAGTTCTATGCTGGGGCTTATATTTACCAAACCGGTTGCAATTGAGTACCGAAACACTCCCAACGGTTGGCGAGTATACGATAGGGTTTACGATGTCGATCTTCCCGAAACCGGTGACAACACCCCGATTTTCGTGGCATTGATCGCCCTGCCAACGATCGGTCTCGGCATGCTTGCGGTGAAGACGTGGAAAAAGAGAAAGAAACAGATCTGAAAAACAATTTGTATCGTCGGAAATTTGTGTATTAGGATGACCGGATTTCCGACGGTATGATCCGCTGTTTTGTTTACGAATTTTCCAAAACTTGTATTACAGCAATAGTGCTTTTTTAGACAAAAAGCACTATTGCTTTTTTGCGTTAAATATGTTATAATTAAAATGCTCAAATTCGACAGAATATTTGCTTTTATTATGTGGGGCGATCTATGCAGTGAACCTATCCATTCTGAAAACAACAAACAGCGCATGGGATCGTGGGACGTGTGTTCCGATGTTTCTGTGCGCTTTATTTTTTGACTGTTACGGAAGAAAAGGGGCGTCACGTCATTGCGTAGTCTGCTTTTTTGCGGTCTGCGCGTTTTGAAAGCATGAAATGAAAGAAGGAGACATATTCTTAATCAGAAAGGTGGAGGAAAGATCATGGGATATTTCGGTAACAATCGCATGGAGGTGACCGAGAAGATCAAAGAAGCGTTTTGGTCTGTCTTGCCGATTTTTATAATTGTCATGGTGCTGTGTTTTTTTGTTGTGCCTGTGCAGACCGACTTGTTGCTTTGTTTTTTTCTGGGAACGGTCTTGCTCGTCTTTGGCATGGGACTTTTCACCCTCGGTGCGGAAGTTTCGATGACGCCGATAGGCAATAAGGTTGGTACGGCGCTTACTAAGACCAAAAATCTTCCTATTATTTTGGTCATCAGTTTCTTTCTCGGCTTTGCAGTGACGATTTCGGAACCCGATCTTCGGGTATTGGCGCAGGCTGTGCCGCACATTGACAGTACAATTTTGTTGTTGACGGTGAGTGCGGGTGTGGGGTTGTTCCTTTCGGTCTGTATGCTTCGGATCCTCACGGGTTTCAAGTTCAGGTGGATACTGATCATTTCTTATGCGGTTGTGTTCATATTGGCTGCGTTTGCGGACAAAGATTTTTTGAGTGTTGCTTTCGATTCCGGCGGCGTTACTACAGGACCGATGACTGTTCCGTTTATATTGGCAATGGGTATCGGTGTTTCCAACATACGAAGCGACAAAAAAACGCAGGCGGATAGTTTCGGACTTGTTGCGCTTTGTTCAATAGGACCGATTCTTGCGGTTTTGATTTTGGGCTTTTTCTATGCAAGCGGTGACGGTATGGTCGATCTAAGCGTTTTGCAATTTTCAAACACTGTGGAGATCGGCGGTGCTTATCTTTCCGCCATCCCCGGTTACATGAAGGAAATGGCAATGGCACTTCTGCCGATCGTCGTGATATTTTTGCTGTTCCAGTTTTTTGCTCTTAAACTCAGTTCCAGAAATCTGGCAAAGATTTTTATCGGTGTATTATATACTTATGTCGGTCTTGTCCTGTTTATGACGGGGGCAAATGTCGGCTTTTCGTCGCTAGGTGCTGTGCTTGGTTCTGCGCTTGCAGAAGGGTGGACATATTATCTGCTCATTCCGTTTGCTATGCTGCTCGGTTGGTTCATTATTTCGGCAGAGCCTGCGGTTGCAGTTCTTGAAAAGCAGATCGAGGAGGTCAGCGCCGGGAACATACCGGGCAAAGCAATCAAAATCAGTCTTTCTGCGGCGATTGCTATTGCCATGGGTTTGGCAATGCTTCGTGTGCTCACCGGTATATCCATTATGTGGTTCGTTATACCGGGGTATCTTCTTGCGTTGGGAATGTCATTCTTTGTGCCCGATATCTATACCGCCATTGCCTTTGATTCGGGCGGCGTTGCTTCAGGACCGATGACGTCAACGTTTATGCTTCAATTTTTCATCGGTGCAAGTACTGCGCTCGGCGGCAATGTTATTAGTGATGCCTTCGGTGTAGTTGCGATGGTTGCGATGCTACCGCCCATTTCTATTCAGTTGGTTGGCTTGATATACAGCAGAAAGAGCAAAGCCGTGGTCATCGAAGCATCTGTTTACGGAGATTACGATATTGTTGAACTTTGGGAGGATACGGCTGCATGAACTATGTGATATCGATTATTGACCCGCAAGCATTGGATACACTTACGGAAATATGCGATTCTCTTTCGTTGCGTGCTACCGTGGTACTCATGGGGCACGGAACGGCTGTGCGCAGTATGCTTGACTTGCTTGGAATTGAGTCAAATGAGAAGCGTGTAGTTCTGACGGTTGCAAGTAAGGAAAAAACGCGTTTACTGATAGAAGAGCAAAAGCGGAGACTCTATATCGGTGTACCCGGGCACGGGGTTGTGGTTTCTGTGCCGATAAAAAGTATCGGAGGTGGAAGTACATTGGCATATCTTAACGGTGGACAGCAGTCTGCAAAATACACACCCGAGGTGAATTACGCTTACGAGATGATCGTGGCGATCACCAACGAGGGCAGGACCGACATGGTGATGAATGCGGCGCGCGCTGCCGGCGCTACCGGTGGTACGGTACTGCACGGCAAGGGCACAGGCACGTCCGATGAAAAGTTTTTGAATGTTTCTATCGCTAAGGAAAAAGAGATTGTACTCATCGTTTCCAAAGCGGCACAAAAAGCGGAGATCATGAAATCTATCCTGCAAAATGCAGGTCCGCAGACAGAAGCAGAGACTGTTGTGTTCTCGCTTCCGATCAGTGATGCTGCTGGATTTGGAATGTTTGAATGATCGTTCGGTTGTTTATACATAAACAGGGTCAAGACAAAAGCGACGATTCGGCTTTTGTCTTGACCCTGTTTTGTTGTTTTTTTTACTTTTAAAGGAGCGAACATTCGCATACGTCGAAATTCGACATCGTTATAACAAAGCCCGATTTCATTGTTTCTAAGAAATCGGGCTTTGTTTTTTACATCGAAAAAATCACACCGACCACGGCAGAAGCGCCGATAAAGACGATCGGATGGAGATTTTTGGTCTTCTTGACAAAATTAGTGAGTATCCACAGGATGATGGCGAGAATCAATCCCTTCCAGTTAAAGAAGGCGAGTGCGACCTTTTCCTCTATAAACATATTGGAAAAAAGAACGCTTAGTCCTGCTGCCGCAATGAGTCCCACGGAAGCAGGACGCAATCCGTAAAAGGCGCTCATGACATATCGGTTGTTTTTAAAACTTTTTAACACGATTGCTATGATTAGAATGATGATGATCGAAGGAGCAACCAGACCGAGTGTTGCAACGATCGCGCCGAGAATGCCGCCGAATATGCCATATTCACCTTTTCCTGAAATGAAACCGACATAGGTTGCCATATTGACACCGATCGGACCAGGAGTGGATTCGCTGACTGCGATCATGTTTGCCAGATCTGTATGGGTGAACCAACCTGTGGTGTCCGACATGTTGTAAAGAAAGGGAACGGTTGCCATTCCGCCGCCGATGGCGAACAGCCCTGTTTTGAAGAATTCATAGAACAGTTTCAAAAAGAGTATCATTCTTTCTTTTTCCTCCCTTCAAAGGCTTTGAGAAGAATACCGAGCAACGCGGCGATCAGTACATAGATGACCGGACTGAGTTCTGTGAACGTTGCACCGAGGATGACGGCAATGAAGATAAGCAGTGTTTTAAAATCAAGGATCGCTTTTTTAAATAGTTTGACAACGGCATTCAGGATCAAAACACATACACAAATGCGTACGCCGCCAAAGGCATGTTGGACCCATGTAAGATGTGAAAAGGCTTCAATGACGCCGGCAAGTAGAGAAATAATGATAAGAGAAGGGAAGACCACACCAAACGTGGCAACGATTCCACCGAAAACGCCCTTGACTTTCTGCCCGACGAAGGTGGCAGTGTTGACGGCGATGACACCGGGAGTGCACTGACCAATGGCGAAATAATCCATTAGTTCTTCTTCAGTTGCCCATTTCTTTTTATCACAGATTTCACGCTCTAAAATTGGGAGCATGGCATATCCGCCGCCAAAGGTCATGACGCCGACCTTGGCGAAAGTTAAAAACAGTATAATTAGGTCTTTCATGATTTTGTTCCTCCTGATTCTTTCTGTCGATCATTTACAGTCACCTCCAAGAAGGTTGTTCGATGTTGGGCAACTGCTGTGACGGTGATGGTGATGCCTTGATATTCAAAGCTGTCGCCTTGATACGGCACTTTATCAAGTTTTTTGATGATCCAGCTGTTCAGTGTGTTGCTTTCGTTTTCATCAGAAATTCCGAAAAATTCGAAGAATTCATCTAGCGCCACGCTTGCTGACACACGATATGTAGTATCGTTCAATTTTTTGAAGGTTTCCGTCACCTCATCGTGTTCATCCCAGATGTCACCGACCAACTCTTCAAGGATGTCCTCCATGGTGACGATGCCGACGGTGCCGCCGTATTCGTCAATGACGACCGAAATGTGGACTTTCTTTGTCTGCATTTCTCTGAGGATATCGACGATCGAACTTTCTCGTGTGACATATACAGGAGGGGACATGATGGCGGCAAGACTTTTTGGGGTAATGCCTGTTCCGCTGTACAGATCTTTGTGGTGAATGACACCGATAATGTGGTCGATCGAGTCTTTATAGACAAGCAATCTGGAATAGCGGGATTTTGTGAATTTATCGGCAATCTCTTCTTTGGTGGCAGTGATCGGTACGCCTTCCAAATCGACGCGATGGGTGAGGATATCTTCGGCAGTACAGTCTGTGAACTCAATGGCGTTGTGCAAAAGTTCGCTTTCCTCAGCATCAATGCTTCCGCTTTGCTGTACTTCGTCAACGAGCGTCAAAAGTTCTTCTTGAGATATCCTGTTATCCGATTCGAGACGCAGGACTTTGGAGACTGCCTTTTTCCAATAGGAAAAGAGAACGGTAACAGGCGTGAGTAACACCATTAAAACCTTCATGAATGGTGCGGAAAACATGGCAAATTTTTCAGGGCAGTCTTTGGCAATACTTTTGGGGGTGACTTCTCCGAAGATCAGCACGGCAACGGTTACAACAGCTGTCGATATGGTTGCTCCGATATCTCCAAAAAGACTGACAAAAAGGACTGTGCCGATGGAAGCACTTGCAATATTGACGATATTATTGCCGATGAGGATGGTAGAGATCAAACGGTCGTATTGCTCGCTTAAAGAATAGGCAAGCCTTGCTTGCTTTTGCTTGTTTCCTTTTTCGCAAAGGGTTTTTAGCCTTGTTCTATTTAAGGAAGAAAATGCGGTTTCGGTGGCGGAAAAGTAGGCAGAAAAGCAAATCAGCACTACAATCAATATGATATAATAGCCGGTCATTTATATAAACTCCTTAAAATCATCTACAGATTTTTTGTCGAATGCTGAAAAGAAAAAGATTTCTTTCCGGCAGAAAAGGAGCCCGATTATTTTTAGGATTTACAGGGGTTCTTCGCGCATGACTGTCGCTGTCCATTGGTTGTTCCTTTCGTTTGAATAAATGATTTAAATTGTTTAAAAAAACCAGTCATAGCGCCGACTACGACCGAGTTTGGTAAAAAGAACCAATTCTTTTATC
>CAZUWA010000048.1:0-6674 GCA_964623895.1 uncultured Lachnospiraceae bacterium
CAAATGAGAAGTTGCCGAGCATTTCAAAGAATGTACCGTGTCTTGCGGTCAGTCCCACGCGATCAATGTCGGGTGTGCGGATGCACTTTTGGCAAGTGCACATTCTGTGACGCGGCGGTTCGAGTTCCCCTGTGAAATATTTTTTCAGGGGCGCCATGCCGGCGTTGATGAGTAACAGAGATTTGTCGTTCTGCGGAACGAGAGGATAACTCTTGTGACGAAGATGTCCTTTGCTTTCAAAGAAACTGAGGTAACTTTCTCTCAGCTCGTTTACGCCCATCCATTTCATGTTTGTACATTCCTTTCTTTGACCTTTTGTGAAGAGTGCGGTGTTGCTCTTTTTAAAGGCCTTTTCAAAAATATTTCGGTGACGCAACCGATCTCGGTTGCAAAAAAAATCATTTGACGGGTAGGTCAGCGACCGCTACCCACCGTTTCATTATACCCTGTTTGTATGATTTGTCAAGAAGTTCTTTTTAAATTTGTGTAAGATCACAGTTTGAATTCTGCCAAGGTGAAGGGATCTCTCTCTCCGTTGCCGTCATCATGACTGCCTGCGGTAGTAAGATTTGGGGGCGTCGAGCCGACGATGCCGTAGAAATCAGCGTCCGGATTTTGCAACATCACATCCAAAACGATAATGAATTCGCGAATGATCTCTCTGGGGGTGATCATACTGTCTGCGCCTGCGCGATCAAGGCAAAGCTTTAAGAAAAAGACCGTTTCCTCATCGCTGATCCTACAAGGCGAACCGTGATATTGTCCGTGCAGATCCGCAACTCTGCGGCAAAGAGCCAACAATTCATTGTCGGACATTCGCTTTAAGCGGATGATCGGCCCCATCAGGTTACGGTATCCGCCTTCCCCGGCGATGCGTCCGTCGTTTAAGCGACTTTTCAGCGCTTCATAACTGTAAAGCCCTCTGCGTTGATCTTCTAAAAAGGTGGGGGTTCCGCCGAAGTACAGACCAAGTCCGACGGAGCGTCCTTGCAGCGAATCGTTGTACATGGAGAGTAGTTTTTCATAGTTGGCTTCTCTTGAAACACGGTTGACAATTTTGTAGAGGTTGACACATTCGTCGATAAAGACGATCAGTCCTTTGTAGCCGATCTGTCTGACGAATGCGGCGAACAGTTTGATAAAGCCGAACCAGTTGTCGTCATCGATGATCATACCGACGTGCAAGATCTGTTTTGCCTCTGTTTTGGTGGTAAATTCTCCTCTGAACCAGCGTAGGGAAGCAGATCTCAGTTCCTCGTTGTCCTCTTTGACAGCGCGATAGTAAGAGAGAAGTACTTTGGCAAAGTCAAAGCCGCCCACCTGATCTTCCATAAGGGATGCGACTTTATAAACTTTTGCCGAAACAGCATCTTCAAATGCTTTGCTTTCCGGGAGAAGTCCCTCTGCGGCAACGGAATTGCAGATGTTTTCGAGCCATTTGGAGATCAGCCCGGAAAGCCCGTTGCCATCGGGGGAGGTGCGGGTAGAGATATTGCACATCAGTTCTTTGTAGGTGGCAACACCTGTGCCGGAACGTCCGTAGATCCTACGTTCGGGAGATAGATCGCAATCGGCGCAGACGAAGCCCTTGTCAAGCGCATATCCTCTTAAAAGTTGTATAAGAAAGGATTTTCCGCTACCGTATTTGCCGATGATGAAACGCGTTTTGCTTCCTCCTTCGGCAATCTCCTCCAGATCATCTGCAAGTGCGGAGATCTCTTCTGTTCTGCCCATGGCGATATAGGGTGCCCCCACACGGGGAACAACTCCCGCGGACAGGGAGGAGAGCAACCCTGAAAGGATGCGTCTTGGTATTTTTAATTGTTGATCCATTGTTCGATCTCCTCCTTGTAGTCTTCGATCATTGTAAATCTGCCGTTTGATTCTTCAATGGCAACATCGCCGTATCGATCGATCGCTTCTTCGTTGATCCGATCGGCGAGCGCTGCAGGAAGAATGCCCTGATCTTTGGCGTGCCTTAAAAAGGCGTCGTGCCCATCGAGATACAAAATTTTTAAAGCGGCTGTTTCCTCGTTTGATCCACCTTTTTTCACTTCTTTTACCTGCGGTGGAATGATTGGCGGCAAGGGCTGTTCTTCTTCATACATCGCACCCAAACGCTTTGCGACGATGATCGAGTCTGTTTCGATCTTTTTGGCTTCTTCTGTGGAAAAGCCGTGGCTGTCAGCGTCATATTTTGCAAGATAACTGTCATCGATGACCGCTTTTTTGATGGGGCGCGCATGCGGTAACCGCTCAAAATATCGGTCGATTGCCGCTTTCATTGATGTGGTCAGAGAAGAGGAAGAAAGGCGTGCGCGCACGCCGAGAAATGCTCGGAGATGATTTTCCGCATATCTGACGGCATCGGTAATGAGCAGGGTATCGCCGGACGGCTTGCAGAGCGAAACGACCAATTCCATTCTCTTCTTTTCGCTGTATACGCAGACGGCACCGTCGTAAGAATTGCGAGAAACAGTGGTCTCTTCTTCCGGCTGTTCGATAAAATGCGGGTCGGCGGATGCCATATGATCAATAAAGGCAGTTACTGCGTTTGGAATGTGCAGGTCAAACAGCGCCTTGTTCTCTTCCGTATAATATTTGCTTCCTTTATAGGAATAGTTGGAGGAAAGGATGCTTGGCACGGTTGACTCCGCTTCGGTTATATAAAATTCTTTGAGTGTGCAGAAAGTCTTGCCGTGTTCGGCAATCTTCTCAAACAGTTCTTCATTCGGTCGGACGGCATTGACAAGGCAATAGTCGCACAGCCATTCCGAGAGGTATTTATCAAGTTTTGGGTAATTCTTGCGGTAGGCGATCCAAAGATTGCAAAGTGCATTTGCACCTTCTTGCGGGGGAAGCAGTTCCGGCAGATTGACGATCTCATAGGCAAACAGCAAAAGATAACTGAAATCGGTCTGCAAGTATTCTCCTTGGCGAAAGCGATCTCTCCAGAAAAGATAGTATTTCAGCTGTGCCGCAGTCAATTGATGATATTGCGGCATAAAGGAAAAAAAGGGAGCAAAGGGGGCAGGCTCTGCTGCCATTTTGTAGATGGCAATGGCATTTTTTTTGAATTCAGAGAAAAAAGTGTAGCGGTTCGGCCAACGATACAGGCGCACCTCATGAATATGGCTGTTCTGCGGTCTGTAAATATTTTCCGGTTTGTTTTGAGAAAACGCCGGAATTTTTTCACCCGTGGCATTTATTCTTTCCTTTGCCGTTTTGGACGGCGATGATTTTGCTCTTGCCGACGCGGGTTTTTGAACAGGAAAAGAAACCGATTTTTCGAGTGGGTGTTTCGGCATTAAATGTTTGACATCCCAAAATGAATCATCGTCTGAAAAATGATCATCCGGCATATTTTCCCCTCCTTTTCCGCTGTTTTTTCTTCCGGATAGACCATTATATCACCTTTTTTGTTGCTCGTCAATGGGTTTGAATAATAAATTCGGAAGAGAAAAGTGCGTGGTTGCTTTCTGTATTATTCTCTCTTTTTGTGAAAAACTATTGCAAATACGAAAAAAATGTTGTAGGATAGTGATAGTATCGGTAGAAAAATAGATGATAAATGAGGTGAAATGATGTTGAAGATCAAAAGAGTCCTTGCGTTTGTGGCGGCATTGCTGTCTTTGGCAATGCTCTCTTCCTGCGAGTTTGCAGAAACTACATGTCTGTCAGTCAAGCCTTCTTTGCCGAGCGGAGAAAGCACCATTGCTTCCGTTACATCGGAGTTTTCGATGTTGCCGACAGATAGCACGTCTTTTTTGCCGACCTCTACACCCACGCCTACACCCACACTGCAAAACAAGGTTGTCCGTTTTTTGGCCGCAGGAGACAACATCATTCATGAAGCGGTGTATACAGATGCCATGACGCTCGCAGGTGTGCAGTCCGGCATTGACGGCTACAGCGAACAATATTATTTTGATCCGATGTATGCCGATGTTGCTGATCTGATTGCCTCGGCAGATCTCTCCTTTGTCAATCATGAATGCCCTGTTGCGGGAGATGATGAAGGAATAAAAGGCTATCCTCGCTTCAACTCCCCCGTTCAGTCGGTGTTGACTTTGAAACGGTTGGGATTTGATGTGATCAATGTTGCGAACAATCATATGTTGGACATGGAACGGTACTGTACAGGATATAAAAATACTGTTGAGAATGTAAAATCGATGGGCATGACCGTCATAGGCGGCTATACAAAAGAGGATTACGATGCTTTGCGTATCGTTGAGAAAAATGGTATCAAGATCGCATTTCTTTCCTATGTTACCTATCTCAACCATGAAGAAGTGCACGCGGACAGCCCGGAAATGGTAATTCCTTGGGCGGAAGATGAGGTGATCCGCAGACAAACGGCGTTAGCGCGCGATAGGGCGGATTTTTTGGTGGTTTGGATGCATTGGGGCACGGAGAACAGCAGAGAGGTCGATGTCGAACAAATAAGACTCGGTAAGCTACTCAACGAATGCGGTGTTGATGTCATTCTTGGGCATCACAGCCATACGATCCAACCGGTAGAATGGGTCGGAGAAGGAGAACACAGGACGCTTTGCTACTATTCGCTCGGCAATTTCATTTCAACTCAGCATCCGATCCTCAATCTGACCGGCATTTTTGCTTCTTTCAACTTTGTGATCACTCCGGATGGAGAAAGAGCGATCGAAGATGTCGCGGCGATCCCCCATATGACTTGGTATTCTACCTCAAGAGATACTGTGCGCATCTATCTTTTGGAAAATGTGACCGAAGAAATGATCAAGACGCACGGTTCGCAATTACGGATCGGTGATAACGGAGGAAAATTTACGCTGGAGGATGTGAAAAAAATCGCTGCGGCTGCACTGCCGTAATTTATATCCTTGAAATCAAGAGCCGTAAAGGGCGGCCGTTGGGTCAGATCTTCACTCAAAACAAATGAGGCTGTAACAAGTATAATAACTTGTTGCAGCCCTAAATTTATATCCTGTTTTTCATAAGCCGTGATAGCACTTTGTACAACGGAAGGATCAGCAGTCCTGCAACAAAATTGCCCGCCATATGGATGGCATCCCAAGGAAGTCCTGCAATGATCCAAGCGATCATTTGCTGAAAATTCAATCCGAACATGATCGCTTGTGCCGGTGCGTACAGTGTTCCAAAGGCGAGACCGTGCAAGGCACAGATGACGGGACAGACTACTGCGCCGACCTTATGGGGCATGTTTTTCGGAAGGAGCATCGTTATCCCCCAAAGAACCGTCCAAATGTAGAGGTATGGTATCCACCATAAATTAAATCCGGCATACAGACCGTTCAAAAAGACATATAGATAGATCGGAATCAGTGCACGCCCTCTAAATACAAGGGTGTACACCATCGTCAACATTCCGAGCAGGTGAATGTTGGGCAAAAACTCCATGAGTATCTTGGAAGTGAACATCAGTGTGCCGAGCATGGCAAAAACACAGATCTCAAATGTCTGCCGCCTCAAGCGCGTCCTTTTGGGCATTATTTGGTGTAAACGAATTTATAGACCGGTTCGCCTGTAGTGATAGCTTTCTGATCTCCGACGCCGAAGGATGCATATTCTTCACCGATGTAGAATGCCCAATATGCCTGATCCGCATCCCAATCGGCTTTGATGCCGTTGCAGGTGTCAAAGAAGGAAGCGTCATTGATGAGTTCAAGATCATACAGTGCCTCTCCGAGTGTAGATTTGTCGGTTTTGACTGTGAATGTGACAGTTTTTTCTTCTGCGGTGACTTCTACCGTTACGGTGTTTGCGCCTTCTCCAAGGGTGGTGTCGGCAGTGTAGGTGGCATCTTTCCAAAGTCCGATGGCGTCTTTCTCGTTCGCGCAGGCGACTGCGGAGAATACGAGCAGGACGACGAGCAGTAAGGATGATGTGATTTTTAATGTTTGTTTCATTTTGAGTAAATCTCCTTATGATTTTAAACTTCACAAAATGAATAAAATAAAAGCGCCCTCCACGAAGGCGCAAGAAAAAGAGATCCCCTGCCGGATCTGTTTTTCATCCCCTCCGTTTGCCCAAGAGACTTTTATCGAAGGCTTTTCAGCCCGCGCGATCCGATAAGCATTCCGACTTGATAAAGAGCAGTCTTTAAATTACGGTAATGGCTGTTGCCGTGGATTCTCACCACGATTTCCTTATCCCCGAACACCGCCAAAGGGTGTCCGACAACCTTTTACAGAGATGAACCGCGTTATGTTTTGTGTACCAACGATTATACACCCAAAATCGCATTTTGTCAACAGATTTGCCCTCGACCTTAAAATAATGTCGGCAAACAGCAAAAATTCACCTCTATCGTCTTGAGAACGATAGGGGTGAACTTTTAAAAACCATTATAGATCAAGCCTTAGAAGCTTCTTCGATTGCAACCGCAACCGCAACGGTCATACCGACCATGGGGTTGTTACCCGCGCCAATAAGACCCATCATTTCTACGTGTGCCGGAACGGAAGAAGAACCTGCGAACTGTGCATCGGAGTGCATTCTGCCCATGGTATCGGTCATGCCGTAAGAGGAAGGACCGGCTGCCATATTGTCGGGGTGAAGGGTTCTGCCCGTGCCACCGCCGGATGCAACGGAGAAGTATTTCTTGCCGTTTTCGATCGCCCACTTTTTGTAGGTGCCTGCAACGGGATGTTGGAATCTGGTGGGGTTGG
>CAZUWA010000049.1:0-6487 GCA_964623895.1 uncultured Lachnospiraceae bacterium
CTTTATTTCTTCTCTTGCGCGTCATCATTGCGCCCTTAACTCTTGCCATTTTTCTTTCCTCCTATATCAATTCGATAATTTCTCAGAATTTCTGGATAAGCACCTTGTAGTTGGGTGCCATTGATTCACTCATATAAGCTGCTTTTCTGAGGCTTCTCTTGCGCTTAGCGGTCTTGATGCCCAAGTTGTGACGACGCTGGGAGTGATTCAATTTTACTTTACCGGATTTGGTGAGAGTAAATCTCTTGGCAGATGCCTTGTGTGTTTTAATCTTTTGCATGATTCTATACCCCTTTCGATGATGGCTTTCTTTTATTTTTTGATCGGTGTCATGAACATCGTCAAATTTCTTCCTTCAAGTATCGGCTTTTTATCAACAGTGCCTACTTCTGCGAGCGCTTCCGCAAACTTGGCAAGCATTTCCGCGCCGATCTCCTGATGCGCCATCTGACGACCTCTGAAACGAATGGAGACTTTAACTTTGTTGCCGTCCGTTAAGAAACGACGGGCATGATTGACTTTGGTGTTGAAATCGTTGACGTCGATCTGGCAGGAGAGTTGTACCTCTTTGATATCCACCTTTTGCTGTTTCTTCTTGTTTTCCTTTTCCCGCTTGTCTCTTTCGAAACAGAACTTTCCATAATCCATGATACGGCAGACAGGTGTATCCGACTGTGCGGAGACCAGACAGAGATCTAAATCACGGTTATACGCTATATCGAGTGCGGTGGCAAGGGTGACGATGCCGATCTGTTCATTTGCGTCACCGATCACACGAACATTCGCGTTCATCGGAATGTTCATTTGACGATGGATCTCTTCATTGATGTACATATCCTTGGAAGACTTTGGCTTGATTGTAGTTCACCTCATTTCAAAAAATAAAAAGGCAGAGATCGGACAAAACCGTCTCCGCACAAAACACACCATACTGATGGTGCTTTTCGTTCTATCAAACCGGAGTCATTCTTTGATGCTACGGTGAGAGCGGAGGCTCTGCTTCTTTTTTCGCTCGTATGATATCACAGGTTGCAATCTTTGTCAAGAGGTTTTAATAAAAAATTCCGTATTTTTTTTAAAATGCTTGACAATCCCATCCGAATGTGATAGAATCATTGGCATAATTATTGAAAAAGGCGGGGAAGAGAATGTTTACCGAAAAAATGTCCGTTCGCGAAACGGATAGGGCAATCAAATTGGTGAAAGACCGTTTTGAGCAGGAGTTGGCAAGACAACTCAATCTCGAACGAGTGACCGCGCCTTTGATGGTCACCGCGGAAAGCGGGCTGAACGACAACCTCAACGGCGTGGAACGACCGGTCGAATTTGATGTGCCGTGCACCGGAGAAAAGCATGTTCAGATCGTTCATTCGCTTGCAAAATGGAAGAGAATGGCGCTTGCAAAATACGGATTTGATCCGGGCGAAGGGCTGTACACCGATATGAATGCCATCCGTCGGGACGAAGAAGGGGATGCTTTACATTCCATCTATGTCGACCAGTGGGATTGGGAAAAGGTCATCACCAAAGAAGATCGGAATATTGAATATCTCAAAAAGATTGCTGCCAGAGTATTTTATGCGCTGGTGCACACCAAAAACTATATCAATGGCATCTATCCGGATATGCGTCTTGAGATCTCAAAGGATTTCTTCACCGTTTCGAGCGAGGAACTCTATTTGATGTATCCCGATCTGACGCCAAAGGAACGGGAAAATGCCATTTGCAAAAAATACGGTTCGGTACTGCTCACACAGATCGGAGGAAAACTGTCAAACGGAGAAAGGCATGATGGCAGAGCGCCCGACTATGACGACTGGATGCTGAACGGAGATATTCTCATTTGGTATGAGCCACTCGGCAGAGCTGTGGAGTTGTCCTCTATGGGCATTCGCGTGGACGCTGCCTCCCTTGAAGCACAACTGATCGAAGCTGGGTGCGCACAGAGAAAGGAACTGCCTTTTCACAAGGCGCTTCTTGAAGGAAAGCTTCCGCTTTCTGTCGGCGGCGGTATCGGTCAGTCGAGAATTTGTATGGTCATTCTCGAAAAGTTGCATATCGGGCAAGTACAGACTGCCATATGGAGCCGAGAAGAGCGGGAACGCTGTGAGAAAATGGGTATTAAACTGTTATGAATAAGAAAGCGAGGAACCGCAGCGTTCCTCGCTTTCTTATTAAAGGTTCAATTTTTTATTGATGTAGTAACGGTTTAGGATATAGGATACAATACCGATGACTGTATACAGTAGGATTGACACCACCATGGTGAGGATCGATCCCCACAAGCCGGAAAGAACAAACGCACCGAATAGGGAGAATATCATTTTTACGACATATACGATACTTCCGACTACGCCGTTTACGAGAAGAAACGTGCCGATGCTGGCAAGCAGTTTATGCTTTTTGACGACTGAGCAGGCAAAAGTAATGTCGAAAAAGACGAGACAGATATTGGCAAGGCGGGTGACCAATGTGCCGAGCAAGGCAGTGAGGATATAAAGGACGATCTGCACTATGATATCGTCATTATTTGCTATCCAATCGGAAATGAATTCCTTAATATACTGCAAATTGTCTGCATTCTCCCTGACTATATCGGAGCAGAACAGAAGTGTCACGCATCCTGCCACAATATATGCCAAAAGTACAAAAACATCAAGAATTATGGTGGTGGCTGTTGATACGATCAGTTTGGAATGCAAATGTGTGGTAGGCTTTAGCGGCAGAGTGAAGGAGAGATATCCTTGATCGGTATACAGATTTCTGTAAAAACGATAGTACAGCACGATCACGCAGACACTCGGCAATGCTGCAATCAGAACAAAACCGATGATGGATAGAAAATAAAGAAGTATACCGGTGGACACCAAAAAGGCGGTTTGTTCGGGATCGTTTGCGGCAGTAGTGGATTCAAACACTTTAATCATTCCACCAAAGCATCCACCGGTAAAGATACCCGTGGCAAAGAGACCGATGATGGTCAGCAAAAAGATCTTGCAGATATAGCGAATATCATATTTTAAAAGTTTCTTTAGCATCTGAATGCCTCCCTGAACAGTTCATCCACGGTCTTCCCCTGTTCTTCACGCACGTGCGCCGCGGTGTCTTGAAGAACGACTTCTCCGTTTCGAATGAAGACAAATTCATCAAGCACCTTTTCGATGTCTTGAATGAGGTGGGTGGAGATCAGAACTGTTGCTTCAGAGTCATAGTTTGAAATGATGGTGTCGAGAATATAATCTCTTGCCGCGGGATCGACGCCTGCGATCGGTTCATCCAAAAGGTACAACTTTGCGGTTCTGGACATGACCATGACCAGTTGTACCTTTTCTTTTGTTCCTTTTGAGAGGGTCTTGATCTTTCTTTTGGGATCAATACTCAGTCTTTTGAACATTTCTTCCGCGCGTTCCGGTCGGAAATCGTCGTAGAAATCTTCAAAGTATGCCATAACTTGTTCGACTGTCTGACTTTCGTCAAAATAGGTGCGTTCCGGTAGGTATGACACGATCTTTTTGCTTTCAATGCCGATCGGATATCCGTTTACAGTGACTTCTCCCGATGTGGGTGTCAGAATACCGGCGATGATCTTGATCAAGGTCGTTTTTCCGCTTCCGTTCGGTCCGAGCAATCCGATGATCTTTCCTGCGGGGAGGGTTAGATTCAATTTGTTCAGTGCTGTTAAGTTTCCATAGCGCTTTGTCAGCGCACGAACATCCAAAACAGGCGGTACGGAGGGGATATTTTCGGGGTGATCCATAGTAGTTCTCCTTATTACCATATCGTTGACGATCGGTTATTTTTCGGCAGGAAAGCAGGCGGAAACACCTTCCGCAATGGCATCTGCGATCGTTTTACACCATTCGGCGGTGATTGCTTTTTCGGCATCCTGTTGATTGGTCAGATAACAGGTCTCGATCAGTACGGAAGGCATGTTGGTGTCGGTCAAGACAGTATATTCACCGGTCATGGGGGTGACATTGCCGGAAGAACAGCCGGAGGCGTTAATCGCATTGCAAATGGCATTGCTCAGTGCTTCCGTTTTTTTGAGGTCCGAATGTTCGGGATCGTGATAGACCTCCGCTCCGGAAACGGAAGGGGAGGTGTTGGAGTTGGCATGTATCGACAGGAAGAGGTCTGCATTTGCCGCATTTGCCTCTGCGGCGCGCTGTGCGACAGTGACATGTTCGTGTCGCTCCCCGTTTCGTGTCATCAGTACTGTATAGCCCTTATTCTCCAAGACTTCTTTCAGCGTTTCGGCGACCAACATATTGAGGTCTGACTCATACAGCCCACCTGAGACGGTGTAGAAAGGCGTATTTTCACCTGCACCGACATCTAATGCGCCCTTGCTGTTGTAGCATCCGTGTCCGGGATCGATCCAAATGACGGTCTTGCGATCTGCCGAAACAGTCACTGCCAAGGATGCTGTGTATTTGCCGTCTACCGTGGTGACGGTCACGGTAGCACTGCCTGTACCGACGGCGGTCAGTGTGCCGTTTGTCACGGTTACGACCTGTTCGTTGGAAGTCGAGAAGATCACCTGCTTATTTGTGGCATTTTCCGGGGAAACGGTATATTGTAACTCCATACTGTCGTTTATGAGCATTTTTACGGCATTTCCGCTGTCGAATGTCACACCTGTGACAGAAACGGTGTCTGCCATATTGGATAGCGTTCCCTGCCAAACGGATTTGACAGCAACGATATATCCGTCTTTGTTGTTGCCGGACAGTTCATAAACGACACCTTTGGGCAGATATATCGTGGTGTCCTGCCCTGTGGCAGGGGTATAATAGACGCTCCAGCGGTTGCCGTTTAAGTCTTCGATCGTCAAGCGGCTGTCTGCGGAGTATTTCTTAACGAATTCCAGATATTCTTCAAGGCACATGTTGTTTTTTGCCATATAGGAGGCGTGGGCAACGCCGACATAGCGATAGTGCCCGATCTCTCCTGAGTTGCCCGTTTGTGCGGATTTTTCGGCAGGATACCGCAGGATATAACCGAAACGCGCGGCGTTTTCGGTAAGCCAAGACACTTCGTTCGGGAAACCGGAATAATTTACGGGATAATTGCCGTTTCCGTTCCAAAATTTGATATCGACGGCATATCCGGTGTAATGTTCATTATCGGAAGTGATCACGGTGGCTGTCGGATCTGCTTTCAAAGTTTCGTCTGCCTTGTTAAACGGCCAGGAAGTGGTGACGATAAAGGTCAAAGAGCTTCCCGTTTCCTTTCTGAAAGCAACCTCCATTTTATCCAGTGCGCGAACGGCTTCGGCGTGCATCTGATGATTGAATGCCGAAACGGTCAGTTTTCCTGTTTTTTCAGAACGGATGAGCGGAAAACCGGGCTTGAGGGTAGAGGTGAAAGGCAGGTCCTTATTCACTAAAACAAGAGAGCCGACAGAGAGTTCTTCTGCCTTTTTATTGACGGTAAAGACGCCTGTCGGCAAAAGGTCGAAATCGTGATCCTTACTCTCGGAAGGGGTGGGTGTCGGAGTCGGAGAAGGTGCCGGAGTCGGTGTTGGGCTCGGTGTTTCCGATTGAGAGAGGGACAGCGTGGGTGTGAGGGGCGATTCAATGGATACGTTGTCAGACGTTTGTGGGAAAGAAAGGGTTGGCTTGTTGCTTCCGGTGGTTACTTTTTTCTGAGCGCATCCCGCAACCGAGAAGAGAAGCAAAACTGTCAAAAGGAGAGCGGATATTTTGATGGAATTACGATTCATAAGAGCTCCTTTCAGATGACGGATTTAACCGACGGTATACTCTGTTTTTCCGAATACGCAGGTTACTGCGCTTGATGTGTTGGCTACAATATCGTAAGTGAAAACAATGTCTTTCTCATCCAACAGTTTTAACTCAAAATCCAGTTTTTTCGCAGTGATACCTTCCTTTAGTTTAAAGGTGACGGTATTGATCACTCCATTTTTCTTGATCGTGTTTCCTCCGGAAACGGTGCACATCAGGCAAACCCTGCCGGGGGTTTGGACATTCGTCGCGGAAAATGAATTTTGGATGTCATAGGTCGCAGAAATATATTCGAGCATATCATGATCATACATCAGTGAAATGCCGTAGCCTGCGATGGCTTTATTTCCCGAAAGTTCCACGCAGACAACGAGATTGCCACCCTCTGCGGCAGTAACCTTCGGCTCGAAGTGCAGAATTTGTTCAGCCTGATCGTCATCGGATGTAGGATCGGTCGGATTCTTTGATGGCTTGGGAGAATGTGTCGGCGTTACAGAGGCAGAGACAGAAGCGCTCGACGAGGTGATTTTGGAAGATCCGATATCTTTCGTGTCGGTCATTTCCTCTTTCTGACATCCGCTCACGGAAAAAAGCATCCACAGCGAGAGTGCTGTTGCAATAGAGCGTAGGATTTTCATATTGTATTTTGCGGAAGACCGCGATCCTTTCTTTATGTAAGGTATAATACATTCTTATTGTACCGCAAAAAAGAAAGGATGTCAAGGTCCTTGCGGGCAAAA
>CAZUWA010000050.1:0-6391 GCA_964623895.1 uncultured Lachnospiraceae bacterium
GACGAAGTCCTCAACAGAGGTATTCCGGTGGTCGCCTTCACCGCCGCACTCGAGCTCATTCTCGACGAAAATGGCCACTGTGCCGGTGCTGTGCTTTTAAATATGGAGACCAAGGATCTTCTTGTCGCGCGTGCAAAGACCGTCATCATCGCAACCGGCGGTGCGGGTCGTATGCACTATCAGGGCTTCCCCACCTCCAATCACTATGGTGCAACCGCCGATGGTTTGGTGCTTGGTTATCGCGTTGGCGCAAAACTGTTATATGCCGATACGCTCCAATATCACCCGACCGGTGCTGCTTATCCACAGCAGATCTTCGGTGCACTGGTAACCGAAAAGGTTCGTTCTCTCGGCGCTAAATTAGTAAACGTCGACGGTACGGTCTTCATGCATCCGTTAGAGACGCGTGATGTTTCCGCGGCATCGATCATTCGCGAATGCACCGCAAGAGGCAAAGGCGTTGAAACCGGCAATGGTAAGGCAGTTTGGTTGGATACTCCGATGATTGAAATGATCGGCGGCGAAGGAACGATTGAAAAGAGAATTCCCGCAATGCTTCGTATGTTCGGTGCTTACGGCATCGATATCCGAAAAGAACCAATCCTCGTTTACCCAACGCTCCACTATCAAAACGGCGGTTTGGATATTAACAAAGACTGCAGTACCACCAATGTGGGCAACCTATATGTAGCGGGCGAAGCGGTCGGTGGTATCCATGGACGTAATCGTTTAATGGGCAATTCCCTGCTTGATATCATCGTATTCGGACGCTCTGCCGGCAAGAATGCAGCGGCGAAAGCAAAAGAAACGACTGTCGGAACGCTAACATTGGCACACATTGCCAAGTTTGAGAAGGAACTGAAAGAAGCAGGCATTGAAACCGCAAAGGTTTCTCCGAAACTCCTCCCCAACTATACTAAACAGGCTGATATTTAGGAGGTTTTTTCAGATGAATTTGTTTGGCGGGGTAATCCCGATCACCGGTGTCACCTTCCTGATGTTCTCTATTTTTGTCATCATTGTGACTGGTTTTGCCATAGGCAAGATCAATATAAAAGGCGTTTCTCTGGGTCATGCAGGCGTGTTTATCATGGCTTTATTATTCGGATGCCTGTTTTACGATGTTCTTGACAAACAATTTACCGTCACAAGCGGTGAAGAGGTGATCAGTTACACCAAAACAGCCCTTAAGATCGTTGAAAGTCTGGGGTTGGTCCTCTTTGTCACATCTATCGGCTTCATTGCGGGTCCGAAATTTTTCGACAATTTGAAAAGAAACTTCAAATCCTATGTTTTGCTCGGCTTGATTGTCAATATTTTAGGCGGTCTTGTGGCTATCGCCTGTATCTTTTTCAGCAAGTGGACGGGTGATGTTGAAGATTCAAAAGAATTGACTGCAATGATCGTAGGATTACTTTCAGGTGCACTGACTTCTACATCTGCGTTTGCAGCCGCAAAAGATACAGTTGAAGCGGCATATGAAAACGTGGTTTCGGTCGGTCACGGCATAGCCTATATCTTCGGCGTGCTCGGCGTTGTACTTTTTGTGCAAATCGTTCCAAAACTGGTACATGCAAACATGGCAGAAGAGCGTGAAAAATTGGTTAGTGTCGATGCCGGATCTTCAAAAAAGAAATACGCCGGAAAACTCATTGAAATAGATTCGAGTGGACTCATGTTTTTTTCCCTTGCAGCCGTGATCGGTATTTTTGTCGGTATGATTCGCATCCCGACCTCTACAGCGGGTCTTGCAGGAAGTTGCTTTTCACTGACAACAACCGGTGGATGCCTTTTATCGGCAGTACTGTTTGGTCACTTCGGCAGAGTCGGTAAAATTAACATTATGCCAAAGGAAGGAACGATAAAACTATTTAGAGAATTGGGATTGATTCTCTTCTTGATCGGTGCCGGCATTTCGGGCGGTGACGGATTCCTTGAACTGTTCAACATTCAGTACTTCTTCTATGGCGTCGTCATGACGCTTGTCCCGATGATCGGAATCTTCCTATTTGCAAAATATGTTTTGAAGATGAGCCTATTGAACAATCTCGGCTCGGTGACAGGATGCATGACCTCCACACCTTCGCTCGGTGCGCTGATCAACTCTTCCGGTACGGAAGATGTGGCTTCTGCTTATGCAGCAACCTATCCGGTATCCTTGATCTCGATCGTACTGGTCACTCAATTTTTGATCATGTTTTTCTAAGAAGGCAAAAAGACTGTCTATTGCAAGGCAGTCTTTTTTTATGAAATACAGATTAAAAATTGCCTGTTGAACCAAACCCTGCCGCTCCTCTTGGAGTGACAGAAAGAGTATCCGTTTCTTCAAAATCAGCAGTAAAATAAGGGGTGATCACCATTTGCGCAATACGCTCACCCTGCTCAACGGTTTGTGGTACATCACTGTGGTTATAAAGGCAGATCATTAGTTCGCCGCGGTAATCACAGTCGATCACTCCAACTTTATTGGCAGGCGCCAGTCCTTTTTTGGTCGCAAGCCCGGAGCGCGCATAGATCAAACCGACTGTTCCTTCGGGCAATTCTATCGCAATTCCGGTCGCGATAAAGGCAGAAGAATGCGGTGCAATCACGATGGGGGCATCGATGCAGGCATACAGATCCGCACCGGCCGCATAGGGTGTGCCATATTTTGGGGGAGTTGCATCTTCCTTCAACTTTACAAATGGGATCTTCATGATTTGTTCTCCTTAATATGCCCTAGCGCCATCTGATAACCGCCTGCACCGAACTGATAGCTACGATTGACGCGACTGATCGTTGCTGTGCTTGCGCCGGTCTCCTCTGCGATCCTGCTGTAAACCACCTTCTCTGAAAGCATTTTTGCAACCGCAAGTCGTTGTGAAATATCAAGAATTTCTTTTGTCGTAAGAAGATCGGTGAGAATCGCCATACATTCCTTTTCGGTCTGAATCCCTGCAAGCATTTTAGCAAGCATCTTTACATTATTATCCTGATAAATATTCCGAGCCATCTTTTCCTCCTTCAACACTTTATCGCTCTACTATATGATAGCATACTTTAATTAAAAATACAAGAGGGAGGATCGGCTTTTGGTAAATTTGGCAAAGAAAAAACATGCCTGTGCGGCATGTTTTTCAGGTATTACTTTACGATGGCATCAGCAATGTTCTTTGCAACCGGAATAGATGTTTCTTTGCCCATCAAAGACTTGACAAAGAAGATGACGTAGAACACCAACCATACGACTGCTGCGATCTGTCCGATAAAGGGAATGATATTCACCGCACAAATGATCAGCGCACCGAAAAGGATGTTTAAGAGGGTCTTCTTTTCTTCAGAAGAATACTTCCCCCACCAAAGAAGTGCAATCAGTGCAACCACAGGGAACAAGCAAAGTACACCTACAAAGATATTATAGGTAATGCCGTATTTTTCGCAAAATACTTTCATTCTCAGATTCCTCCTTTCCCGATTCATTTATCGTAAACATTATATCATATTTTATTAAAAAAAGCAATAGGAAAACAAAAAAATGTATATTAAGCAGACTTTTTCTTTTAACAGATCGTTTTATGAATAGAGAAGCCAACTGGTAAACACCGGGAATCTCCCACTGCTCTCCGTTGAATGCCTTGATGCAAGCGATCAAAGAAAATACAAAGCCAACTACGGAAATGATAATAGTGAGACTGAAAAGATTGCAGAACAATGCCACAACAATCACAGAGACATAATCCCTCTTTTCCACGAGGTTCAGTCCATCCTTCACAGTAACCAAAGTAATGATGGCAAGAATCCAACCGAGCCCCGAGACAGTTTAAACAAGCCACGTCACACCTTCCGTACCGCTGGGCATTGTACATATTTCATACAAAAAAGCAATAGTTGTCCCTCTTTTTTTCAAAAAAATTAAATTTCTCTATTGAAAAATTTGGCAAAGTAGGATATAATGAAGAGGTAAGAAATACAAACAAGAGAAAGGATCTTTTTAATATGAAAATCGGAAATATTGAAGTTCGGTACAACAGCGTCCCTGTTTTGGAGCCTGAATTCATCCCTATGGGGCTGTATATTGATGCATTCGAGAAGAATGCCACCGAACCGTTTGCGATCGCTGTATACAGAGAGAACGGAAATGTCAGCATCTATGACGGTAAAATCTACGGCACGGATGACTACTTTGAAGATGACTGCCGTTATGCGGAGCGTATTCTTAAGTTCATGCTGTGGGCTGCAGGAGGCTATAAAGTCGCTATCTGCGGAAACAGCAAAGTGTTTGACTATCTCGCTTCTCTTTACAAAAGAGGCGGCAAGCAGAACTTTGATGTCAAAACTATGTCGGATGTTTACGAAAATGAATTTGAGATCTACAATGTTTCCTATGCCGAAAAACCGGAAAACAAGTCTACTCCTAAATCTGTAGGTGGCTATGTGGATGGCTACCGTATCGGTTTTGATGCAGGAGGATCGGACATGAAGGTGTCAGCTGTGGTCAATGGTGAGGTCATTTACTCTGAGGAAATCGTGTGGCTTCCGAAGGTCAACAGCGACCCGCAGTATCATCTTGACAACATCGTCATGGCAATGAAGAAAGCTGCTGAAAAAATGCCGAAAGTAGATGCCATCGGTATTTCCTCAGCCGGTATTTATGTCAACAATCGCACAATGCTTGCTTCCCTGTTCTTAAAGGTTTCACCCGAAGACTTTGAAAAGAGTGTCAAGGACATTTATATCAATGCCTGTGCGCGTGTCGGCAAAGATATACCCTTTGAAGTGGCAAATGACGGAGATGTATCCGCGCTTGCAGGTGCAATGGATCTGAAGGACAACAAGGTCATGGGACTTGCAATGGGCACTAGCGAAGCAGTCGGCTATGTGGATGCAAACGGAAATATTACCGGTATGCTCAATGAATTGGCGTTTGCACCGATCGATGTAAACCCAAACGCCGCTGTCGATCCTTGGTCGGGAGATGCAGGAGTTGGTTGTATGTATCTTTCCCAGGATGCTGTCGTCAAGTTGGCGCCGAAAGCCGGTATTGTGTTGGACGAAAGTCTAACCCCCGCACAAAAGCTAAAGGTCGTTCAAGCCAAGGCCAACGAGGGCGACAAGGATGCTCTTTCTATCTTTGAATCCATCGGTTCTTATCTTGGTCACGCCATTGGCAACTACGCACACTTCTATGATATTTCTCACCTTCTGTTGCTCGGCAGAGTTTCTTCCGGTAAGGGTGGCGATCTGCTTGTCGAGACTTGTGAAAAAACTTTGAAGGCTGACTATCCGCAACTTTCCGTCAATGTCGAATTGCCTGATGAAATGGCACGAAGAGTCGGACAATCTATTGCTGCCGCTTCCCTTGTGAAACTGAAATAATGGATCTGAAGAGGGACTGTGGCATCTGCAGTCCCCCCTTTACTTTGCTTTCGAAGAAGATCGAAATCTGTAATAGGAGATAGAAATTATGAAAGTCATGACCTATAATATTCAACACTGCAAAAACTTCTACACCCGCAAAGTCGATCCGCTGTCTATTGCCGAAGTCATTCGCCATCAGGGTGCGGAGATCATTTCTTTAAATGAGGTGTACGGAAAAGGGATCCATCCCAATTTTACCGAACAAGCAAAGACGATCGGCACAGAACTTGGGTATGAATACTATTTCTCGCCGGCGGTCAAAATTGCAGGACTCGGACCGTACGGAAACGCAGTGATCTCAAAATATCCTTTCGTCTCTATTGAAACCGTTCCCGTACCCACCGTTCCGCGAAATCATCCCGGCTATTTCGAGGATCGCGCGGCATGTTCCGCTGTCATTGATGTGGACGGACGATATATACATGTCATCGGCTGTCATTTCGGATTACAACCGGAGGAGCAAAAGATGTGCGTAAAAACAGTCTGCGATCTTATCGACCATAGCGATTATCCGATTATTTTAATGGGGGATTTCAATGTCCATCCGAATGATCCGGTACTTGCACCGATTCGTCAACGACTTCTTGACAGTGCCACGCTTCCCGGAGGAGACGCACTAACCTTTCCTTCTGATCAACCGAATGAAAAGATCGACTATATCTTCTATTCCAAAGGATTACGGCTAGAGGAAATTAACGTTCCGAAGATCGTTGTTTCCGATCACCTGCCCATTGTCGGGAAGTTTTCCTTTTAAAAGAAAGTGACGCGCACGGATAGCCAAGGTGCGATAACGAAGTATTTATGTAAGGTGGCGGTACAGCGGATGCTGTGCCGCCGCTTTCGGTCTGTGTTGAGGATCACAGCGTTGATCGTTCTGCCGATCAGTTCGGCATTGAAGGTTGTGAGAGGTTCGGCTTCGGTCAACACGGTGATAGGTGCCAAAAATCATATAATTTTGCTCCTTTGTCGTGAAAATAAAAAAGCAGACCGTCTT
>CAZUWA010000051.1:0-6130 GCA_964623895.1 uncultured Lachnospiraceae bacterium
GTCACTTTGTCTATTCTTTTTTCTTCTTCAGTCTCACATCTATTGTAACAATACAGTTTTTAAGAAATATTTAAGCATTTCTCTATTGTTTTTTTGAGGAATGTGGTGTACAATAAGATCAAAAAAAGAAGGAGGTGCCTTCTTTGAATTGCACAGTAGAAAAGAAAAACAAACTGTTTTCAAGAGTATTCGATATTCTTTGCATCGTCTCCGGCAGTTTCTTTGTCGGCGTCTACCTTCCGTATTTCTTTTGGCACACAATAAAGAGACATCCGGCAGATATTGCAGCATCTCTGTTGGTCTTCTTCTGTGTCCTCATTCCTTTCTTTTTTAGAAAACTGTTGAAAAGGTTGCTTAAAAAATTTTACATACCGATCAAGTCAGTCTGGTGCTTTGCCATGTGCTTCTATATGATATCCTTTCTTATCTTCTTCTGTGTCATCAACAATCATAAGGACATCTCCCATACTGAAACAGACAAACAGGAAGTGGTCGTGGTATTCGGCTGTCAGGTACGCTCAGATGGCGCCCTCAGCGCAGAACTGTATGAGCGTATCAAGACAGCTGCAGAGGTATTAAAGGCACATCCGAATGCCATCTGCATCGGTGCGGGCGGACAGGGATCGGACGAAGGAATGGCAGAAGCGGAAGCCATCAAAAAACATCTGGTCGAAGACTACGGCATTGCGGAAGAGCGGATCTTGACCGAAAAGGAATCGACCAGCACAGCAGAGAATGTAGAATTTTCCCTTAACGTCTTAAAAAACGCAGGTTATGAAAAGGAAAACTGCTCTTTTATTTGTGTCTCCAGCGCCTTCCACACTCCGCGCACCAAACTGCTGTTTTCGCGTGCCGGTGTAGAAAACTGCGCCACCGTATCCGCTGAAACACCGTACAAGTTTTTGCTGTTCTTATATACTGTCAGAGAATATATGTCCTATGTGCACCTGCTGATCTTCGGCTGATCCGATGATTTTTCAAAAAAACGCAAACTGACCGAAAAACCCAAAGAAGGTGTAACGAGCTTTGATTCGTTACACCTTACTAATTACTGTTCATTACCTGCTGTCATTTTTTTCGACAACGCGAAAATCGCTTGTTTATCGACCTTCAATACTTCTCTGTCGTAAGTCACCAGTCCGTTCGTTTCGTCCTCCACATCAGTCAACTGTGTATAGACCGATGCGCAAAGTCCTCTGCCGACATACGGCAACAATTCTTCCTCGTACAGTTTAACGATTGCTGTTGTGAGGGATGCAACGCTGTCAAAACTTCGATATCCATAGTTTCCTTTTTCATTAAAGCGGTGTCCGGCAAGTGGTAAGGAATATCCGCCAAAGGTAGCCGACATATTTTCGCCTTCCTTGTTTCATATTTTATACTTAAAAGAGAGAAAACCATCCAAGCGTAATACAGCGTTCAGAATACACCTCATCGGTTACCCCTTCCACTTTTTGTCCAACCACGCTTTCCTTTCTGTCATCCAGTCCAACAAATAGTCCACCTGACCGGCATAAGAAGTGATGATCACCAACTCATAAGGTTCAAAAAGTTGCTTTTTTCCCATGATCTTGAAACGGTCATAGTTTTTTTTCGCTTCATCGCGCAAACTGTATCCCGTCTTTGCCACCTCTGAAATCATGGCGTCGATCTCATCGTCAAGCTCGTTCCAGCGCGCGCTGACCTCCGCCTGGAACCATTCCGTGTTCATAAGTGCCGCAAACCAACGGTTCAAAACCGATGCCATAAAGCCCTCCGGATCTTTATAGTTAATCTTCGGAGAATCCGATTCTGCAAGACGATCCTCCCCACTGTCATTTCCGAGCGCTAAATCAAAGTCCCACGGATAGCAGAATGTCAGTTTTCCACCGGACTCTTTGTACATATAAAGGCTTGCATAACCAACATCACGATCTTTGGAAAATTCCTCAATAATATACATATCAACAGCCGAAGGAAGATCTACCAATTTTTCTATCTCTGCACGCTCCCCTGAAAGGATCGCAACATCCACTGCCTCGACATAATTCTTGATGAATGTATTCTGCTCTTTGTTATGCACCTTACTTTTAATGCCGAAAGGCGTATCCCAGTCGTTACAGTAAAAATATTCCAATTTACTTTTCGCATCCCCTACGGCACGGCGATCAAGTTCAATAAGATAACCGCTGTCCGGCTGCGTTCCGCTGTCGTCGATGTCCAATCTGTGATTCGCAACCTCAATGTTCTCGGTGAGAAGGTAAACTCCGATATAGTCGCCGTTTAAATAAACGGTCACAAAATCGGAGTTCGTAACGGGATACATCCCCATTCTTTTGGCAAGATCAAAGATCGCATAATTGCGCAACATTGATTTTTCTCTGCCGTTTGAGATCAATGCCCAATCTTTCTCACCACCACTACCGATGTCAAGAAGATTGACCTTGAGATCCAATTTCAGTTTATAGGATTTCTTTTCGCAAAAGTCCCAAGAGGAATTCCCTCTTCCACGGATTCGACCTTTCAACGTTACATTGTCCTCCTCCTTTTCGCAACCGGACAAGGAAAGAGACATATCAATATATTCTTCTCGCGAAGTTACCTCTTCGCCGTTCTTTGTTTCGATCTTCAGCACAGGCAGTGTGATCTGCGGAGTGTTTTGATACACTTTCTGCCACTTACTGCTGCAAGATGGAAGAAGGGACAGCAAGATCGCCATCATCAAGGCAATGGCAATCTGCATTTTCGTGCGTTTTTTCATTCGGTCATCCCACTTTCGGAATCATTAGGATCTTGCGGTTCGGGTTTCGGCTCTGATGTTTCGATCTTTTCAAAGAGTGCAGTATAACTTATATCCTCGGTAACCATGTCAGAACGAATCGCCGCGGTTTCTCCATCAGACCAACCGATAAAACGGTAACCGTCCTGTGCGACCGCTTCCACCGGACCGATCTCTGTTAAATACTGAACGGTATATTCGGCAGTACCGAGAATGCTTCCGCCTTCCCCTGCTATATAGCTGACTGTAAAAGTGATCTTTTCAAAACATGCGGTATAGGTCGCGTCCGCAAGGACTGCGTCACTTCTCGTTTCAGAAGTAACGCCATCACTCCAACCCACAAAACTGTAGCCTTTTTCCGCAACAGCTGTAACGCTCTTGGTCGCGCTCCAAACCGCTGCTGTTTGTACAGCACTCCCCTCAATACTTCCACCCGTTTCCGCAGTGTATTTCACTGTGTAATTTTTCCCTGTTTCCTTTTCAAAGAGTGCGGTAACCGTTATATCTATCACGTCGGTATCTCTTCTTGTTTCGGAAGCAACTCCATCGCTCCAACCGGTAAAGCGATAGCCCGGCTTTGCCTTCGCCGTCACATAGCTTCCGGACGTGCCGGGAATAACGGTCTGAAGATTCGCGCCGTCGATCTCTCCGCCTTCGGTACAATAGTAAGTGTAACTGATCTTCTTTGCAAAGATGGCACGATAGGTGATATCCTTACTGACAGTATCCTGTCTTGTAGCAGAAGTAACTCCGTCATCCCAACCGACAAAATAGTATCCTTCCTTCGGCACAGCAGTCACGGCAGTAGTACGCTTACCGTAAAGCAACCACTGCTCGGTTGTTCCCGTAATACTACCGTTCTCACTCGCTTCATACTTTACCGTGTAGTGAGAAAGAGTGGCGCTGTCCAGTTCAAAGATCGCCGTAACGGTCATACTCGAAAGCGGTTTGTCGGTACGCACAATGTCTGTCACACCGTCGCTCCAACCGACAAATCTATACCCCGGGTTTGGCAATGCAGTGACTGCACTGCCCTCTTGCCCATGCCTAACGACTTGTACCGTGCTTCCTGACAATTTGCCACCGGCAGATGACTGATATTTTATGGTATACTGCTGGGAAGTATAACTTCCGTCCGGATTGCGCACAGCCGTGGCAGGCAGTACTCCGTTTGAAGTGTTGATCTTGTAATAGTTCCAACCCGTTTTTTCTTGATTGAGAAGTTCTGTAAGCTGTGCGATATCAGCGTCTGTCATCGCCTCTCTGTCGCGAATATTGACAGGCGATACTGCCATACCCTCTTCCGAATCAGTCCTATAGATCCGACCATCCTTTGTCCAGATATAGCCATCGATCGGCATACAATCAAAATACAGCCAACCGACCCCGTAATCCACTAAAAGCCACGTATGCTCGGTACTGCCGACCGCACGACGCGTCACACGGATGTATTCGATATCCAGCTTTTCAAGGAGGACTGCTGCCATCGCATAGTAACTCTCATGGTTGCCGGTACGCAGTTTAAAACTCCAATAAGCCTCTTCGGTAATATCTCCTACTGCAGAATTGGCTTCACCGGGCATAAGAAAATATTGAGTGGTAATGTAATTGTAAACTTTTGAAAGAACGGAGAAGCGGGATAGACCTGCAGTCTGCAATTCCGCAACTTTTTCATCAATCAGCGCATTCATTTCTTCTGCACTAACTAACGGACGGACAATCTTTAAATAAATGGTAACGCTCGCGATATTCCCCGCCTGATCGCGCACAGAATAAACAACCGGATAACCCTCCGCAGAAAGGACATTGAGATTGACAGCTGAATCATCCACCATAATCTTACTTGTATCAATGACGCCGTCTCTGCCGTCAAAAGCGGTCACACCCGCAAGATAATCCGGTTTAACACCGGGCTCGGTCACCAGATCCTTTGTGCCGCTGATCACCGGTGGAACGGTATCCGCACCGATCGCGGCATCAAAAACAGACACGATCACTTCCACTACAGTTCGGTTTCCGCCAAGATCTGTAACGGCGATCTGCAATTTTTTATTCTCCGCTTGATCGAACAGATATTCCTCAAGATATTCGGCTTTCACTTCTGTCGCATCAATAACGGAAGCGATGAAAAAAAACGGATCAGCAGGCAAAGACTCACCAACAACGTAGGAGAAAACTTGATCTTTGACCGTTACTTGCGGCGCAATGGTGTCAACCGCCTGATAGCGCACAATGTATTCCCCTCCGAAAGCATTGACTACCTCTGAAACCGGTCCGGGAACACTGACCGTCCGATCTATTTCCCTAAAGGAAGCAGATACACCGGGGAGCAATTCCTCAGCCGTGGGCATCGCTGTCCCGATCTCATAGCGATAATCTGCGTTAAACTGTTCTGTTACATAGATCTGAATCTCAACCCTCGAAACATTGCCCCCCTCGTCCTCCAAACGGAGAGAAACCGTGTGCTGTCCTTCGGTCTCAGTGTCTGCCGACGCGCTCAGATAAGAAACTCTGACATTTGTAGCGTCTACGATCAACTCCTTCGGCAATGCCACATCAGGCAAGAGCGCTTCGCCCTTCTTAACGATCAGCGGAGGAACATCTTTGATCCTCGGTGCAATGCTGTCCCTGACAGCAAGCGTCACCTTGAAACGCGCACCATTTGATAACACCAACGTTATCGGATAATCTCCAACTTTATTCAGGTCGTATACACTTCCCTCTTCCGGCTCTGCGGTCAGACCTTCCATTTTCAGGAATGCGGAAAAGTCGAACGCTTCACCCGCTTCCGCTGTTACAACACTGTAAACCGAATCATTATCTCCGTTGTTACCGCTTTTCAAAAGAAAAACAACGATACTGACCATAATGCCCACGATCAATAAAATCGCTGCAGTCGTCAGTATCCATTTCCAATACTTTTTCATGAGTTCCTCCAGACATAGTATATAAATAAAAAATCGATGTTTGCTATATTTTTACGTGTACATTATACCACAAGAGCACATCATTGTCAATGCTATCAAAGAAAAACCGAACGCGAGGGTATGGCGTTGTTGTCGATCAACTGAAAAAAATCGAACTTGCACTTTCAAATCACAGAAAGGCAAATTCGATTTTTTCCTTCTTGTAAAACGAAGAAACGAAATCGTTTTGTATTTATAAAAAAATAGAGAAATGGGATCTCGTCTTTTTAGCATTTTTTTATTTTCTTTGACGTTGGTCAATTTCCATAAAAGGAGATTTGAAAAATACGGAACTTTATTCAATCAACGAATGTTTATTCATCCTTTTCGCATACACGTTTGTGAAAATATGACAATTATTTGCGAAAAAATTCTCTGTACATCAAGATCGTTTCAAGCCATTATT
>CAZUWA010000052.1:0-5908 GCA_964623895.1 uncultured Lachnospiraceae bacterium
ACGGTACCGAGGTTTTTTCGTGCCTTTTTGTGCCTTCCGCACAGCGGAAAGGAATGGTCATAATTATGAAGTTACAAGCAAGAAATTTCGCTGTCCGAAAACCAAAAATCGTTGATATCACTGCGTTTTTCAAAAAGTTCTGTATCACCACTCGCACCATTCTGACCGTCAGGATCTGCCTGTTCTGCAGTGTAAAGGAAGGGCTATTCTTATCTCTTAATTTGCCGCAAGATATTATCCAACTGTTTCCTTTTTATCATTTCAGTTTTTCCACGATGGTATAGATCAGTCTCTCCGTTTTCTTCCAACCGAGACACGGATCTGTGATGGAACAACCGTAGCGCCCCTCGCCGATCTTCTGATTACCGTCTTCGATATAACTTTCGATCATCAATCCCTTAACCAGTTTTTGGATGTCGGGGTTGTAATTTCGGCTTTCCAAGACCTCATATGCGATGCGCACTTGCTCTTCGTATTTCTTGCCGGAATTGCTGTGGTTACAGTCTATAATCGCCGCAGGATTTGCAAGGCCCATACGCACGTATTCATTATGTAGGAAGAGAAGATCCTCATAGTGATAATTAGCCATCGATTGCCCGTGCTTGTTGACATATCCGCGCAGGATGGCGTGTGCCAAGGGATTTCCTTCACTCTGCACTTCCCAACCTCTGTATAAAAATTTATGCGGATGCTGTGCAGCCAACACAGAATTCATCATAACGGAAATATCGCCGGAAGTGGGGTTCTTCATACCGACAGGCACTTGTATGCCGCTGGCAACCAATCGGTGCTGTTGGTTTTCCGTTGATCTCGCACCAACAGCAACATAGGAAAGAATGTCGGAGAGGTAGCGGTAGTTTTCAGGATACAGCATCTCGTCCGCCGGGAACATTCCACTTTCTGCTGCCACACGTGTGTGCAATTTGCGAATGGCAATCAACCCTTCCAACATATCCGTATCGTGCGTTGGATCGGGCTGATGAAGCATTCCTTTGTAGCCGCCGCCGTTTGTGCGCGGCTTGTTTGTGTATACGCGCGGTATGATCAACAATTTGTCACTGACCTGCTCGCGCACTCTTGTCAACCGCTCAATATAATCCATTACCGAAGTTTCGTTATCCGCCGAACAGGGACCGATGATCAACATAAACCGATCGGACACTCCGGTAAATATTTCCTCTATTTCCTTATCGTATATCTTCTTTTTTTTCTCCAACTCCGGCACGAGGGGGTATAGTTCCTTGATCTCTTGCGGAATGGGCAATTTACGTAAGAATTTCACGCTCTTTTCCACCTTTCTCTTCAAACCGCTCTCTATTATACTCTTGTTTATGAATTTTCTATGAATATTGCCGTTCCTTCTTGTAAAATCGGCAAAAAAGTGATAGAATGAGAAGGATATAGCGTGAAAGTAACGCTCTGCTTGATGCGATAGTTATTCTGTTTCACGATAGAAACCATGTGGGAGTTTGCCATGAAAAAAATCATTTCTCTGTTTATACTGATCTGTATGCTATTTTTGACTCTTACAGTATCCGGATGCCAAAAAAAATCTGTTATCGAACCAAGCGGACACAATATGGGTGCTTGGCAACTTGAAAAACAAGCTACATACAAAGAAAAAGGAATGCTGATCAGAAAATGTCTCGATGCCGGCTGTGATTACTACGAAAAGCATTCCATCAAAGCAGCTTCCGGGCTTACATATACAGAAGAAGACGGAAAGGTATATCTTTCGGGTGTCGGCAAATTTGACGGTTCTTTTCTTTATGTCGCTTCGACGACCAAATCGGGAAAAAAGATTGACGGCATTGCCCTTGGGGCATTCTCGGATGATCAAAATCTAAAATATGTATATGTCGAGGACGGGATCGACGAAATCGGAGGGTATGCTTTCTCCGGCTGTACCTCTCTGCTCTCTGCCAGATTACCTGACAATGTGGGGTCAATGGAAGTCGGTGTATTTATGGGATGCGATCTGCTGTACAGCGTACATCTGCCTGAATCTATCAAAGCGATCCCCGCAAGTTGCTTCAACAACTGCATTTCTTTAAAAAATGTCAACATTCCCGAAAAAACAGAACAAATCGCCGAAAGCGCTTTCAATCTTTGCAGGGCACTGACTGAGATCCAACTTCCCGAGGGATTAAAACGCATTGAGAGCAATGCATTCGCCGATTGTGCGGCACTTGCTTCCCCTGTCTTTCCGCAGAGTCTGGAGGTGATCGGGTTCAGTGCCTTTGCAGGATGTCTGTCTTTCAAAAAGATCGTTTTGCCGGCTGAACTAAAGGCGCTGTATGATTGTGCTTTCACCGCCTGCACCGGGCTTGAACGGGTATTTCTCCCCTCAACGATCGCAGAAATCTACGCGCCGTACGGACTCTCCCCATTCTGGCACTGCGCTCCCACCACTGTTCTTGCCACCAATGCCACAATGCGACCGGAGGGGTGGGGCGAGTATTTCGCAGTGTACGACAGTTATTCCGACAATGCGCCTGAGACCTATCAGTCGCTTGAAGTCATCTATAACACGGAGGAATAAAAATGCACGAAGAACTTTATCTTCCTGAAAGCAAAGCGCTTAAAAACATTTTGCTCGTTTTGGGAATGCTCATTCTTCCCTTTTCCCTGCTCTCCTTCGGACTACGCAACGGCAAATTCTTTTTGGAAATGCAGTTTGACTTGGTTTTTTTGGTCGCATCTTTCACTGTATCTTCCGCACGCTTCCTCCCGATCAAAGAAAAAAAGCAGTTGATCTGCCTTCCTTATTATTCTCTCTTGATTCTGCTCTTCCTGCGATTTGGAACGGTCACCCTCTTTGATCGTGTGATTTCTTTTGAAAGATATCTGCCGTCAGCACTGTTAATGATCGCATCCTTCGGGTACTCCTTCATTTTCTATTTTATTACCGAAGGAAAAATGCGCACCAAAGTCTTCTTGTGGATCTGGAGCATTCTGATGGAACTGATCGCTCTCCTCAGCGCGGCATTCGCCATTCCACCCTTTGTCGTGTACGACGAAATCACCGAAGGACAGCAGATATTCAACATCAGCACGTTCATCGTGTTCATTCTCTTCAACACAGCGCCGCTTGTGATCGCATTCTTCTTGAAGGATGAGAAAGTCAAAGCAGAGAAAAAACTGCAAAAAGCAAATAAGAATTAAATGAAAAACGCGGCTGTTGCATATTAAGCAACAGCCCGCTCTTTATTCTGTAATACCCATAAAGTAACAGATCAAATCAAGTTTTTCGGAGATATCCGCGCTGTCCGAATCCGATTCCACGGCATTGCATGCCTCGATCACAGCTGCCTTATCGCTGTCGGAAAGATTTTTGAAGGATTCCGTCGGATCTGCTTTTCCTTCATTCTTCTCAACAGTACTCTTCACAGAAGCCATAGCAACGTCAGAGGAAGTTACCTTGGTTATAAACTCTTCAAGGTCTCCCCCAACAGCCTGCTCAATGGCAGTCGATCCTTCAGGGACCGGT
Source organism: uncultured Lachnospiraceae bacterium (assembly GCA_964623895.1). GTDB lineage: Bacteria > Bacillota > Clostridia > Oscillospirales > CAG-272 > UBA11512. The sequence continues at coordinate 3,491 of CAZUWA010000052.1, forward strand.
TCTTTTAACCGTTCAGAAGCTGTAAAAGCAAGACTGACCATCTCGGTAATACCTTCTTGTTCACGAATACGCTCTTCTTCATTTGTTATATCGGCATTTGCCATATTCACTATCAAATCGCCGATCATCCCACTGACTGCGTCAGTATTGGCAGAAGTATTGGAAAGCTTACCAATAACTTCGCCCGTTACGGCAGTTTTGAGAATCTCGGCCGTTTCGGGCGTCGCATCTGTCAAAAGTGTTCCGACAAGATCGTTAATACCGTTCTTCTCCGTGTTTTCTTTGTCGGAAACGCTCATTTTCTGAACCGCAACAGTCAATACCCGAGCAGATTCGAAAAGATTTGCGAATTTACCGTAAGATTCTTTTCCATAATTTTCAACGTCGCTAACCAGTGCAGCAGTCGCATCATCGATGAATTCTATCGTAAAAATGCCGCCTACTTTGTCGTTCATCGTCGGAAGAACCGCGTTTAAAAGTGACTTTATACCGTCCGTACCGATGTATGGATGGAGTCCAAAGCCTACAAGCACATCAGAAAATGCCTTGGTATCCAACTTTTCAAAATCGGCATCAGAGAAATTGTCGGTCGACGAGGAAAGTCTCGTCATACCGGAGAGCAAACACTTGAATGCATTGATCTCCGATTCGACATCAGGTTTTCCGCTTTCCATCTGCGCGCGGATGTTGCTTTTCACCGTTTCAATACTTTCTTCAAAGTCAGCATCCTCAAATTGACCGTTTGAAAAGTCGACATAGTCAAGCGAAACAAGCAACGCTTTGTCAACGGTATCGGAAAGAATATCGCAGGAACGCAACGCGCAGACCGCCTCGGTAACAAACACTTCCTCTTCCAATTTGACGACCAAAGCATCTTTATCATCAATATTCGCAAATATTCCGTGGCGCACAGAAATTGTAAAAATATCCGCAAGAGTATCAAAAGAGTCTGAAATATCCTCTACCGAAGCATTTTGCATGCTGTCTACAGCCACATGATACAGATCGTTCTTCAGATTCTTTTCTTCCGGCAATTGTTCAGCGAGTTTCATCGCAACAAAAACGCCATCGTGAATCAAGCCATACAAGAAGGAATTTTCACGAGTGACCGTCACAATGTTATCCACCGCGTTGATCTGATCCTCCCCATATTGCTTCGGCTCTACATCGATCAAGGACTGGCACTCTTTCAAAGCACTAACACCATCTCGCACGATCTCAAAGAAATTAAAGTACTGCCCATCACATTTGAACCGTGCAAAGACTGAATCGGTAAAATCAGCCAACGGAAGTCGGGAGATCACCACAGGAGGCGACTTTTTTGCTGTATCACAGAACTCGGAAACGGAATCGCACATAGCACGGATCACCGCATTGTCATTTTCGTTTTCCGCAGTAGTTTCTGAAGCATTTAAGGACGATTCAACAGCATCGCTTGCCGTCTCTATAACGGAGACGCCGTTGCCGATGATCGTATAGATCGGCAATACCAACAAAAGCGCAATGATCACAGCATCCGCAACACCGATAAACAATCCGCCGACCTTCATCCCCATTTTTTTGGAAGAAGCGGCAAGAGGAAGTTTTACTAACACATCAACAACCGGTTTGGAAACTGACAGCAGTACAATCAACAGAACAAAGTAGAAAATCAATGCAAGCAGGAAGGACAACAGTCCACGAACCGCACCGGTACTGTATGTAAGAGAGCCAAGCATCTCGGATATATCGGAAAGATCGATCGGAATCAAAGAAATCAAACCGTTCAGTGCCGACTTCAGTACAAGAGTTGAGACAATATCCGCGAAGATCTTGGCAAAAAATACAGACAGCGCACCAGCTACCACCGAACAGCCCAAAGAGATCAGAGCACGGTAAACGCCTCGTTTATAGCCTTTCACCATTTGAACAGGTAACAGAACCAACAACGGAATAAGAATCGGCAAAAGCAACAACAAAAACAAGATCAACGATCCGTATTGCTCTACAAATGATGCCACATCGGCTAAAGCAGAAAGAACTTGATTCATCATAAACGCACCTTTCATCACATTTTGTTCAATTATTTTATCACATTTTTAATGGGAAGTCAATGGATTTCTCTCAAAAATGTAGTTTTGTCATTGTATTGTTACAATAGATGTGAGACTGGAGAAGAAAAAAGAATAGACAAAGTGACCGAGTTCTGTTAAAATAGAATCACCACAACTCACTCAATTTTGGCCTCACATCTATTGTAACACTACAAAAAACTTATAAAAAATCTGTCATTTGCTCTTGATTGTTTTATTTTTTTATGATATAATGACAGACGAAGTAGACTGTTTCTGTAGTTCGGTTTAGATAGAGTTACTCATCATTTTCCTTTCGCAAAAAGGCAAATGGTAATACACATAAAATTTCATAAATGTCTCCGTA
>CAZUWA010000053.1:0-5462 GCA_964623895.1 uncultured Lachnospiraceae bacterium
ACCGTACTTACGCAGATAAGCGTGAGGACGACCGCAGATCTTGCATCTGTTGTACTCTCTTGTAGAGAACTTCTGAGGCTTCTGCTGCTTCAAAATCATAGCTGTTTTGGCCATTTGTTCTTATCCTCCTTCTCTTACTTTGCGTAGGGTGCACCGAGCAATGTAAGCAATTCTCTTGCTTCCGCATCGGTCTTTGCGGTGGTCACGAATACGATATCCATACCGCGGATCTTCTCAACCTTGTCGTATTCGATTTCAGGGAAGATCAACTGCTCTTTCAGACCGAGAGCATAGTTGCCTCTACCATCAAAAGCGTTTGGATTGATACCCTTGAAGTCACGAACTCTGGGCAGTGCGAAGTTGAACAGTCTGTCGACAAATTCATACATTCTCTCTCCTCTAAGAGTGACTTTGACACCGATCTTCATCCCCTGACGGAGTTTGAAGTTTGCGACAGACTTTCTTGCATAAGTCGGAACTGCTTTCTGACCGGTGATGGCAGTGATATCGGTGATAACATTGTCGATCGCTTTGGAGTTATCCTTTGCGTCGCCGACACCGACATTGATAACGATCTTATCAAGCTTCGGGATCTGCATCACACTTTTGTATTCGAATTTTTTCATCAGAGCCGGAGCAACTTCGGCTTTGTATAAATCTTTTAATCTAGCCATTTTCGTTTACTCCTCTCTCACAGTTTCTTGCCGCACTTGTTGCAGACTCTGGTTTTCTTTCCATCTTCTACCTTGTATGCGGCTCTGACACCCTTTTTGCAGGTGTCGCAATACAGCATGACTTTATCAGCGTAAATGGCACCCTCAACCTTGATGATGCCGCTTTCGTCACCCTGTTTTCTTGCCTTCTGGTGCTTGCTTACCACATGCACGCCGGAGACAATAACCTTGCCTTCTTCGGGAGAGGTTGCAATGACCTTGCCCTTTGTGCCCTTGTCATCGCCGGAAATAACGATAACCTGATCATCTTTCTTGATTTTCATATTGTCATTACCTCCTCGCAATTACAGAACTTCCGGAGCAAGAGAAAGGATCTTCAGGTAGTCCTTTTCGCGCAATTCTCTTGCCACAGGCCCAAAGATACGTGTACCTCTGGGGTTCTTGTCTTCCTTAATAATTACTGCAGCGTTGTCATCGAACTTAACGGAAGAACCGTCTGCTCTCTTGATGCCTTTAACGCTTCTAACAACAACCGCTTTGACAACTTCGCCTTTTTTAACCTGTCCACCCGGTGCTGCCTTTTTAACTGCACACACAATAACGTCACCGATGTTGGCATATCTTCTGCCTGTACCACCGAGGACACGGATGCACATCAGCTCTTTTGCGCCGGTGTTGTCAGCAACCTTTAAATGGGTTTGCTGTTGAATCATTTTGCTAATCCTCCTATTTCGTACACGAACGGTCGTGTCTACTAATTATTTAGCCTTTTCAATTATGCGAACGAGTCTCCATCTCTTTGTTTTGGACAAAGGTCTGGTCTCCATTACTTCTACGGTATCACCCACGCCGCACTCATTGTTTACGTCGTGCACATGGAGTTTGATGGTTCTCTTCATAACCTTTCCGAAGAGCGGATGCTTAAAACTATCCACTACAGCAACAACAAGGGTCTTATCCATCTTATCGCTGATGACCTTACCGGTTCTTGTTTTACGAAGGTTTCTTTCTTCAGTCATGACCTATCTCCTTTCATCACGCATTCTTCTCATGAAGAACAGTCATTACGCGAGCGATGTCCTTCTTAACATCCGCGATCTTGTGGGGATTGTCGAGCTGATTGATCGCAAGTTGGAAACGAAGGTTGAACAGTTCTTCCTTCAGTTCCTTCAACTTCTTGTTCAGTTCTTCAGCAGTCATGGATCTCAATTCATTTGCTTTCATTGCTGCTTATACCTCCTCGGCTGTCTGCTCTTTTGCCACAAACTTGCACTTGATCGGCAGTTTATGGGATGCAAGACGCATAGCTTCTCTGGCAACCTCGGCACTGACGCCGTCCATTTCGAACATTACTCTGCCGGGTTTGACCACTGCTACCCAATACTCGGGAGAACCTTTACCGGAACCCATTCGTGTTTCAGCAGGCTTTTCGGTGATGGGCTTGTCGGGGAAAATCTTGATCCAAACTTGACCGCCACGCTTGATATAACGAGTCATAGCAATACGGGCCGCCTCGATTTGGTTGCTAGTGATCCACGCGGGCTCAGTTGCAACAAGACCGTAAGAACCGTTGGAAATAGTGTTGCCTCTGTAGGCCTTTCCCTTCAGTCTACCGCGCTGTACGCGTCTGAATTTTACTCTCTTGGGCATTAACATTATTTAGCGCCCCCTTCCTTGTTGAACGGCTTTCTTTCACCCTGAGGACGTCTGTCCCCAAAGCGTCTTTCGCCGCCCTGTCCCTGACCGGGACGTCTGTCACCGAATTTTCTGTCGCCGCGTCTATCGCCGTTTCTTCTGTCGCCGCGTCTATCACCGCGTCTGTCGCCACGTCTGTCGTTTCTCGGTGCCGCTTCCTGTGTGGGCATGGTGGTAAAGTGCTTCTTCACATCCGGGAGAACCTCTCCCTTAAAGATCCAAACCTTCACGCCGATCTTACCGTATGTGGTGTGCGCTTCAGCAAAGCCGTAGTCGATATCCGCGCGCAGAGTCTGCAACGGAATAGTTCCTTCATGATAGTGCTCAGATCTCGCAATTTCCGCACCGCCAAGTCTACCGGATGTTGCTACCTTGATACCCTTAGCACCTGCACGCATAGTGCGCAGGATGGACTGCTTCATTGCACGACGGAAGGAAGTTCTCTTTTCGAGCTGCAACGCAATGTTTTCAGCAACGAGCTGCGCATTCATGTCGGGCACTCTGACTTCAATCACGTTGACAGCCACAGGCTTCTTTACAATCGTTTCCAGCTCTTTTCTCAGGTTTTCGATGTCTGCACCGCCCTTACCGATCACAAGGCCGGGCTTTGCGCAGTGAATAAACACTTTTACTCTGTCAGCAGTGCGTTCGATCTCGATCTTCGGAACGCCTGCTTCATAAAGCTTCTTCTTTAAGAACTTTCTGACATTGTAGTCAGATACCAAGGTATCGCCGAACGTTTCATCGCTTGCGAACCATCTGGAGTCCCAGTTTTTAATAACACCCACTCTTAAGCCGTGGGGATTTACTTTCTGACCCATTAGAACTTAACCTCCTTCTCTTAGTCTTTTTCTGCGACAACAATGGTCATATGGCTGGTTCTCTTCAAAATTCTGTCAGCCGAGCCTCTAGCTCTGGGCATCATTCTCTTGAGAGTCGGTCCGGGGCATACGAAGCACTCGGAAACAACCAATTGATCTTTGTTCATCGCGAAGTTATTTTCTGCATTTGCAACTGCCGAATCCAACAGTTTGATCAAATACTCGGACGCTGCCTTACGGGTGTTCTTCAAGATACCTCTTGCTTCCTCGACAGACTTGCCGCGGATGAGGTCCATTACGATACAAACCTTTCTGGGAGAGATCCGAGCGTATTTTAATGTAGCTTTTGCTTCCATTTTGTTCTTTCCTCCCTTAGATTACTTACCGTTATTGGATGTCTTGGATCCTGCGTGACCCTTGAAAGTTCTGGTCAGCGCGAATTCACCCAGTTTGTGGCCGACCATGTCCTCGGTGATGTATACCGGAACATGCTTCTTGCCGTCGTGTACGGCAATGGTATGGCCTACAAATTCAGGAAATATTGTCGAAGCTCTGGACCATGTCTTCAGAACTCTTTTTTCGCCGGCTTCATTCATAGCAACGATTCTGTTATACAGCTTCGCTTCCACGAAAGGGCCTTTTTTCAGACTTCTACTCATAATTTGCTGCCTCCTCTATTATTTGCCGTTACGGTGCTTTACAATGTTTTTCTCGGTTCTTGCCTTCTTGTTACGAGTCTTGTAACCAAGAGCAGGCTTGCCCCAAGGAGTAACAGGACCGGGTCTGCCGACCGGAGATTTACCTTCACCACCACCGTGCGGGTGATCGCAAGGGTTCATAACAGAGCCACGTACGGTCGGACGAATGCCAAGATGACGAGTCTTACCCGCTTTACCGCGTTTTACGGTGTTGTGTTCAATGTTTCCGATCTGACCGATCGTTGCCACGCAATCCAAACGGATCAAACGAACTTCGCCGGAGGGAAGTCTGATCTGTGCAACGCCGTTTTCCTTAGCGATCAGCTGAGCCGCAGCGCCTGCACTTCTTACAAGCTGACCACCCTTGCCGGGGTATAATTCGATATTGTTGATCATCGTACCAACAGGAATGTTTGCAATCGGCAGGGTGTTACCCGGCTTGATATCAGCATTCTCACCGCTTTCAACCACATCTCCGTCAGTCAAGCCTACCGGAGCAAGAATGTACTTTCTTGTGCCGTCAGCGTACTCAACGAGCGCAATATATGCGGTTCTGTTGGGGTCGTATTCAACCCCGATGACCTTTGCAGCGCCTTCGGTCTGACGCTTGAAGTCGACCAGTCTGTACTTGATCTTGTTACCGCCACCCTGATGACGAACGGTAATGCGACCATAGATGTTACGGCCTGCATGCTTCTTCAAAACCGTAAGAAGCTTCTTCTCGGGAGAGAATTTTGTTACCTCATCAAAAGAGGGAACGGTCATGCCTCTGCGACCCGGAGTCGTGGGCTTATATGCTTTTGTAGCCATTTTGCTGTTCTCTCCTTTCTTACATCATGCTGTCGAAGAACTCGATCGTCTTGGAGTCCTCTGTCAAGGTGACAACGGCCTTCTTCCAGTCAGAGGTATAGCCCTGATGGACGCCGACCCTCTTCGGCTTTTTCTTCATGATCATGGTGTTCACGCTAGCAACCTTTGCGCCCTTGAACAGCGCTTCGACTGCATCGGCGATCTCAGGCTTTGTTGCCTTCTTTGCAACCTCAAAGGTGTACTTTTTAACGGCTGCCTTGCCCATAGAACTTTCGGTAATGATGGGACGAATAATGATGTCGTAAGAAGTTTTCATTATGCGTATACCTCCTCGATCTTCTTCACCGCACCCTCTGCTACAACCAAATTGTTGCAGTTTAGAATGTCATATACGTTAATAGTATTGTACTGTGCGGTCTTTACACCGGGAATATTCGCGAAGCTCTTAATGACCTTCTCATCGACCGAGTCAAGAACCACCAAAGACTTCTTGCCGGTCGCGCCGATGGCAGACAGCATGTTGATCATGGTCTTGGTCTTGAACTCCGTAGCGGTAATAGCGTCTACAACGAACATCTCGCCGCCGGCAACCTTCGAGGAAAGTGCGCTGAACAGTGCAACTCTCTTGGTCTGTTTGTTGAGGTTGATCTTGTAACTTCTGGGCTTCGGACCGAGTGCCACACCGCCGTGCGTCCATTGCGGCGCACGAGTGGAACCCTGTCTTGCTCTGCCGGTGCCCTTCTGTCTCCAGGGCTTCTTGCCGC
>CAZUWA010000054.1:0-4649 GCA_964623895.1 uncultured Lachnospiraceae bacterium
AGCCCGGACTTTCCTCATAACAATACCTTTCGGCGTGGTGCTACGCGAATGCACAATGCGGTTGACATCTCATTATATAACAAAAAAAGGTTTTTGTCAAACCTTTTTTCTATTTTTATCGAGGTAACTCTGTAAAATAATCTCTGCAGAGAGTATATCTACCACTTGCTTCCGCTTTTTGCCGCGTGTGTTGGTTTCATTGAGCACGGTGTGTGCCACCATTGTGGAGCAACGTTCATCGCAGTAGATGAGCGGAAGACCGCTTGCTTCCTTCAACTTTTCTCCGAATGTGCGCACCTTTTCTGCGCGGAAACCTTCACTGCCGTCCATATTGATCGGCAATCCCAACACAAGTTTTACCGGTCGATGCTCTTCAATAAGCTTTAGAAGCCGAGCTAACAGCCGTTCTTCGGTATATTCGGTGACGGTGCAGATTCCGCTTGCCATAAACTCAGACGGATCGGAGAGCGCGATGCCCGTGCGCACGTCTCCGAGGTCGATTCCCATGATTCTTGCCAATTTCCCCTCCGATCTTAGCGGAAGAGCGGGGCAAAAGCCTGCATTCTCGCTTCCTTAACACCGTCTGCCACCCGAAGGACAAAGTTTAAAATATCTTTATAAACTTCCTCCTTACAGGTTTCGTTGAGGATCTCATGCCGCGCACCGGGGTACAATTTCATATCCACGTCGCAGATCTCCGCATTAACTAACGCTTCTAAGACTTCGCTTGGACCTTCTCCGTAATTACCTACCGGATCGGCATCGCCCGCAATAACATAGATCGGCAGACCGGCAGGCACGGTTTTTGCCCAATCGTCATCGTTTACCACTTTGATTGCTTCAAAAAGTTGCTTATATGCGCTTGGCGTGAAAGGAAAGCCACAGAGCGGATCGGCATTGTATTGCTCGACGATCTCGCTGTCGCGCGTCAGCCAAGCGTTCGGTGTTTTGCTGCCAGTCTTCTTATTATAACCGGAAAAAGCGATATTTCCGAGGAACGTAGAAGGAGTTCTTTGGAATTTTCCGACGATCCTCGCAAGCAGAATGCCCAACCCTACGGGATTGCCGCTTCCTGCCGTACCGCAGATGATCGCGCCGTCAAAAGCATCGGGACAGCCGACTTTTAAAGCGGAGACGAATGAGCCGTCTAAGGTCGTGTCAGGTTTTCCGATCATCATTTTTCGCAGAACGAACGATCCCATGCTGTGTCCGAGAACGATATAGGGCAAATGCCTGTATTTTTTACGCATGGTGTCAATGAGCAATTTTTGATCGTTCATCAGGACATCGAGCGCCTTGCCCTCTCCGAAATCGCCGTACATGTTACCTTCCGTAACGCTTTTGCCGTGTCCTTTGTGATCGCAACCGCAAACAATGATACCATGTGCGCACATCCATTCGGCAAATGCTGTGTAACGCGTAAAGTGCTCTGACATGCCGTGACAGATCTGCAGGATTGCCATTGGATTTTCGTCAGGGATAAAAGTGTAATAAGCGATCTTGGTCTGTCTGTCGGAGCTGATAAAATAATTTTCGTTTGTTTTCATATGCTTCACCAATTAAACCAATAATTTTTTGTCCAATTCGTTTGTCACAATGAATTTTGCAATGTCGTCGTACATCGGAAGATTTGCCGATCCTCCGTCTCTCAACATGGCGACCGTTTCGGCAACCGCTGCAAATTCGCATGCCATGCGGATGTCGTTTTCAAGCATGAACCGTAAGAGTAGTGCGGCATTGTAATATTCTTCGCCTCCACGCTCGTCGGTGGGAATGAAATCATAATTCGGTACGAAATAGTAATACTTTCTGTTGTAGACAAAAGCGCCTTTGCCTTTTAAACGTACTACGAAATATCGTGCATTGACTCTACCCTCTAGTGCGATGCATGCTTTCAAGCAATCGTCGACACTGCCGATACGCATTCCGCAGTAACGGAATACATTTTCTTGATTTATGACGAGGATCGTGCCGTTTGAGAAGCATTCCGGATCTAGCTTGCCCGCTTTCTTTGAAAGAAGATTGACGAGCGTTGGAACAGATTGCGTGTTTGCGGCAAGGATCGCTTCTGTAACCAGTTCTTTTTTGACATCTCCGTTGATGATGGCAGCGTCCGGACAAAGTGCGAAACCGTCATCTACCATGCGCGCAGTTATAGCATCGTTCGCACCTTCAAAGACCAAACTTCTTTTACCGCCGTCTGCATCGTCAATGTGAAAGATCGTTCCGACAGACACACCACGTGCAAGATGAAATGCAGTGGTGTCGATCAAATATCTTGACATAAAGTCGCAAATCAGTTTGCCGCCCGAGTCGCCGCCGACTGCACTGACAAGAATACAGTCTGTTTCCAATTTGGAAAGAGCCACGGCGGTGTTGATGGCGCTTCCGTCCGGATAACGCGTATACTTTTTGATATCTGTCGTGCTTCCGATGGCAGGCATTGAATGTATGCCAAGATCCATCGAATAATAACAACTTCCCAGCGTCAAGATCTTCAAACTCATAGTCTCGCTCCTTCACAACATCTTTTCAGTTTCATTATAGCATTAAAAGGAGGATAAAATCAAGGGCTTTTTGAAAAAATGTCGTTATGGCAATAAAAATGGGATGCAAAATGCCGTTTTGACTGTCTTTTTGAATAGAAATTAAGAGAATGAACAGAATGTATGGACAGATGTCAAAACATATGTTTCGGTAAGAAAAAACTGTTTCAAACGCTGCGAATTTGCGTTTGAGACAGTTTCTTTTTTTCTATTCGGTTTTAACCAAAGGTCAAATTGAGATCTGTTTATGCGATCTATGGATCTGTATTCTTGTTTTTCTGTTTTCTTATGAGATTTAATCCAAGCAAGAAGACGATCACGCATACAGCAGAACCGAGCGTGGCATTCATGATCATGATCTCGGTTTCGGTCATCCCTTCAAAAGTTACAAGCATCGAGCGTTGCAATGCGAAAATCGAAACAAAGGCATCCGCAAAGGATATGTTTCGTAATGTAATGAGTGTTGCCGAAGCACTGCGATGCGCTTTTATGAGCTTTATCGTTGCAAGTGTAATATTGGTAAAGTAGTAAGTTGCCATTGCGATCATCACAATCATATGAAACCGATGTCCTCTGTTTTCCGCTACCGAGAGAATAACAGTTCCGACAAGCGGAATGGACAGCAACATCAGCATCCATCCGGCAAATTTGGTAATGAAACGCTCGTTAGATTTGGAGCGTAGCACTGCAAAGCGAACGATGCTTAAAACAAGATAGTACGATCCAAGCGTTAATAACCACCACGATCTTGTTACCCATGCCGTTACAAAATGATAGGTTGCATATACGATGTTGAACATCAAGCTCGCAAGAGAGAATTTCAAAGTTTTATCCATTGATATTCCCTTCGATCATCACACAATCGGTGATGACCTTCATGACCATTTCCATATCGTCGGAGCAGTTTTTGTCAAGCCATTCCATTACAATGGCGTAAACACCCGTCAAATAAAATTTCATTATATATGAACGCTCATTTTCGGGAACGTGGAAACGTTTAAGAATAGGATCGAAGACATGTTCGAACATTCTGTCATACACATTGCCCATGCTTAATGAGTCGAATTGCTTGATGGACACTTTAAATAGGCGCTGATTGTCTTTGATAAATGTCAAATACGGAACAAGATATTCTTCCGTGATAAACAAAAGATCCTCACGCTCGCACGTTTTAAATTGTTGAGATATGCGTTGTTTATCTATTTCATGGGATGCGAGTTCGTAGTATGCAAGGTGCTTGTCAATAATATAGCGTGTCGTTTCTTTTAACAGATCTGAGATGTTCTCGTAATGTAGGTAAAAGGTAGAACGGTTTACCTCTGCCGTTTTGCAGATCTCTCTGATGGTGATATATTCAAAGTCCTTTTTCTCAAGTAGCGTAATGAGGGCTTCGTCCATTTTAATTGCCGTGTTAAAGTATTTGCTTTCGTTCTTGTTCATCAGACTACCCTCCCGGAATGTTTATTTGCCTTCGCTGATCTCTCTTGCAAGTTCTACGATCTCATAGGCATACTTCTTCTTGCCTTTTTCAAGTATTTTGGTGTAGATGGGATAGTTTACGCCGCACCCGATCATGCCGATAATGCCAATGATGATACCAAGTATCATATTATTGCCGATGACTTGCATGGAAAGGCACATTCCCGTTCCGAAGATCAAGGTGGAAATGATTCCGAACGTATAGGTGAAAATGTTTGCGGGCAGTTTCGCTTTTGCATCAAGCTTGCGAAGAGCGATGAGTTTGGATTGGTCTTTGGGAGCGTACTCCTTTGCGATGGATTCAGCGTAGATTTTATCTGTGTTCATTGTTTTGTTTCTCCTTTTCGGTTGTTTTATTGTGTCTTTATTATACAGATCTTGAAAGGGAAACGGAACAACAAGATTTTCGAAATGTGTTGATTTTAGAAAAATCGCTCTAAAATTTTGCTTTTCGATTTTTATTTGCCGATGCGTTTAGTATATCACAAATTTTCTTTCGATTCAACCGCATCAATGTAAAAAATATGTAATGGATTGTAGTGTTACAATAGATGTGAGACTGAAAAACCAAAAAGAATAGACAAAGTGACCGAGTTCTGTTAAAATAGAATCACCACAACTCCA
>CAZUWA010000055.1:0-4561 GCA_964623895.1 uncultured Lachnospiraceae bacterium
AAAACACCAAGATCTACGTCAACCCCACCGGCAGATTTACCGTTGGCGGTCCACAGGGAGATTCCGGGCTGACCGGCAGAAAGATCATCGTCGACACCTATGGCGGCTATTCTCGTCATGGCGGCGGCGCGTTCTCCGGCAAAGATCCGACTAAGGTCGACCGTTCCGCGGCTTATGCGGCAAGATATATTGCAAAAAATGTCGTCAAGGCAGGCCTTGCGGAAAAGTGCGAAGTGCAACTTGCTTATGCCATCGGCGTCGCAAAACCGGTCTCCGTCCGTGTAGATACCTTCGGTACGGGCAGCTTCCCGGAGGAAGAGATCGAACGCGCGATCCTTGAGAACATCGACCTGCGTCCCGCGGCGATCATCGCACGTTTTGACCTCAGAAAGCCGATCTACAAGGATCTGGCAGCTTACGGTCAGATGGGCAGAGAAGATCTTTGCGTTAAGTTTGAAGAGCTCGACATGGCATCAAGCCTTCTTGAAAGCCTCAACTGCGAAAAAAAAGCATAAGAACGATCAAAAGCGCCAAATAACTCGCATTCCTCCTCACCGTTTGTCCGGTACAGCATATACTGCCTTAAAAACGGAGAGGAGGCATTTGTGCTCTTTCTTGAAATATCAGTCGCGGCGGCGTTCGTCCTTTTTATTCGATTCACTATCGGAAGGCTGCTTTTAAAATGGCTGAAAGAGATGAAAGGATCTTAAACGGATATCCCCAAAATACCGATTTGGAAAGGAAGTGAGACTGTGGACAGTCAAGAAGAACTTGAGAAATTCGAAGGGCTGATCGAAGACGTGATCTATCACAACGAGCTGAACGGCTACACTGTACTGCTGTTGTCCGATTTACACAGTCAGAATGCCGAACCGATCACCGCAGTCGGCGAACTGCCTTTTGCAGCGGAAGGGGAAACACTCTCCATCATGGGACACTGGGAGAGCCATCCCACCTATGGCAGGCAGTTGCACATTGATTATTATGAAAAGCAAATGCCTGTTGGTCAGGAAGCCATGCGCAAATATCTCGCGTCCGGTGCGATCAAAGGCATTGGCGCCGTAACGGCAAGCAAGATCGTGGAACTGTTCGGAGAGGAGACCTTTGAGATCCTTGAAAACAATCCGGATTTTCTCGCGCGCATCAACGGCATTTCAATGAAAAAAGCACTGGAAATCGGGGAAAGTTTCAAGGCGCAGTTCGGCATGCGCAACACCATGGCATTCGCCTCACGATTTTTCGGCTCTGCGATTGCGGTAAAAATCTACAAAAAATGGGGAGCGGCAGCAGAGCAAGTCATTCGACGCAACCCATATATCCTTTGCGATGAAATCGCCGGCATCGGATTTGAACGCGCAGACAAGGTAGCGTTAGAATTGGGCATGGACGAGCAGAACGATCACCGCATCGAAGCGGCAACGGTGTATGTACTCACCTACAACGCAGGGCAGAGCGGACATGTTTTCATTCCGCGGGACAAGTTGACACCGACTGTCGCAAATCTTCTGACAGCGGACGAAGAGAGGGTGGAAGCTGCCGTGGACCGTCTTGTTTCGGAAGAAAAACTGATCGAAGTGAAGGGCAAAAAGCGTAGCTTGATCTACCTCGCGCGTTACTATCATGCCGAAAAATACATTGCGCAAAAAATGTTCCTGCTCGACCGATCGGCATTCACGATGCCAATCGCAGATATTACGCGAGAAATTGCCATCATTGAAGCGGAAAGCGGACTTTCCTATGCCACTATGCAGAAAAAAGCGATCATTGCTGCCGTTAATTCCGGCGTTATGATCCTCACCGGCGGTCCGGGTACCGGTAAAACGACCGTCATTAAGGCGCTTATACGTGTCTTTGAGCAAATGGACTATAAGATCGCGCTTGCCGCCCCCACGGGACGCGCGGCGAAGCGGATGTCGGAAGCGACCTCCTACCCTGCCAAAACAATTCATCGACTTTTGGAAGCGGAAATGGGGGGCAAGGAGATGCAGTTTGCGCGTCATCAAGACAATCTGCTTGACGAGGAGGTCTTTATCATCGACGAAGTTTCAATGGTAGACACCTTGCTTTTTGATGCACTATTAAAGGCGATCCGCCCGGGCGCGCGGTTGATCCTCATCGGCGATGCCGACCAGTTACCCTCTGTCGGCGCAGGAAACATCTTAAATGACTGCATCGTCAGTGAAGTCATTACAACGGTACAGTTAAAGGAGATCTTCCGGCAAGCAAAACAAAGTCGGATCATCACCAATGCACACGCCATCAACAGCGGAGAATATCCGACGCTCACCGACAAAGACAACGACTTTTTCTTTGTTAGACGAGAGAAGGAAGAAGAGATCACGCCAACGGTCGTTTCCCTTTGGAGGCACCGTCTGCCGAACAGTTACGGCAAGGAGATCATCGGACAGATCCAAGTGATCACCCCATCAAGAAAAGGCAGCGCCGGAACGGAAGCGCTGAATCTGCAACTGCAAGCCGCACTCAATCCCCCTGCCCCCGGAAAATTTCAGATCAAAAACCGCGGTCGTACCTTTCGCGAAGGGGACAAGGTCATGCAGATACGCAACAACTATGACATCGCATGGAATCGCGGAAAGGAAGAAGGAACGGGCGTCTTTAACGGAGACATCGGGATCATCGAAAAAATTTCGCAACATACGGAAGAGATGCAAGTTCGTTTTGATGACAGAATCGCAAAATATGACTTTTCCCTTCTTGAAGAATTGGAACACGCTTATGCCATCACCGTCCATAAAAGTCAGGGCAGCCAATATCCGGTAGTCATTCTGCCGGTCTACAGTTATGCACCCCTGCTTTTGACCAGAGAATTGCTCTACACCGCCGTCACACGCGCACAAAAAATGGTCATCATCATCGGTGCGGAGCAAGCGGTATACAGAATGGTCGACAACAGCCGCCGCCCAATGCGTTATACAGGTCTTCGTGCCGCATTACAAGCTGCCGCAGTCAAAAATGATTAAATTCCGAAAGGACGACTCATGTCAGTTTTCACCGTCATCAAACACCTGCTTTTCCCTCCGAAATGCATTTCTTGCGGTCGCCATTCAGAAGATTCGGAAGAACCGCTCTGTCTCGCCTGCCGCTTAGAATACGAACATGAGAAAGGATGCGTCTGCCGACGTTGCGGAAGAAGATACGCCGCATGCACCTGCGCACCGGAGGTAAGAAACACCGCCATCGTCCGCTACCTAACTGTTTTTCACTACGATCGGCGCACACACGGTGGAAAGATGCTTCTTGAACTCAAAAAACGAAACAACAAAACAGTCATCCGTTTTTTGGCGAGAGAACTCGCAAAGCGACTTCAGATCGACGGAAAGGTACGCAAGGATGCGCTTCTCTGTTATGTGCCGCGCGATCCCGAAAAAATATTGAAATACGGCGTCGATCAAAGCAAGGAGCTTGCAACCGCACTTTCAAAGGAGGCCTCTCTTCCCTTGATCACGGCACTGCGCCATCGCGGCGGCAATGCCAGTCAAAAAACAGTCACAGGAAGCAATCGAAGAAAAAACGTAGAAAACGCCTTTGCCATTCATACTGCTTGTCCGCCGCTTGACGGAAAGCAATTGGTGCTGGTCGATGACATTTTAACGACCGGCGCAACCGTTGCCGTATGCGCAGATCTTCTTAGAAGAAAGGGCGCTAAAGAGATTATCTGCATTACCCTTGGAAAAAGGTCATAAAACAGTAAAAAATGAAAAAAATATTGACTTTTTGTTAAAAGCGCTTGACATTTCAAAGTCGTACTGCTATACTGATGACAGCAAGGCGGTTTACCGTTTTGAAATTCACATTAGGAGATTTACTATAATGAAACTTGCTGCTAAAATTTTCTTGATCATTGGTATGGTAGTCGGATTTTGGATGATCCTTCCACTGGTATTCGGTATCATTACCCTTAGCAAAATGAGCAAAGGTCAACCGGTTCCCACATGGCTGAAGATTTGTGACCTGCTTTTCGTCAACCTCATCGGCGGTATTCTGCTCTTCTTCGCTGAAGACTGATTGAAATCATACATCCAAACAGAATAAAAAGACGGACAGCCGTCTTTTTTCTTTTTTTATATTCGAATAAAAGTGTTTTTGCCAATCGAAACACAAAGTCGCACCAATCAAAAAAATCATAAAAAATCAAAGAAAAAGGTTTACAACTGCACAAAAATGTGCTATGATATATTTGTATGGAAATATTTCAGCAAATTTAACGATCTATTTTTCAGGAGGAACTTGTTCATGGCAAGAAAGAAACTATCCATGGATGGTAACAATGCCGCCGCGCATGTAAGCTACGCGTTTACCGAAGTTGCGGGCATTTATCCCATCACACCCTCCAGCCCAATGGCTGACTATGTTGACCAATGGTCTGCTCAAGGGTTGAAGAACATTTTCGGCACCACTGTAAAGGTAATGGAGATGCAGTCCGAAGCAGGCGCTGCAGGTACCGTACACGGCTCACTCGCTGCAGGCGCACTGACCACCACCTACACCGCTTCCCAGGGACTTCTTTTGATGATCCCCAATATGTACAAGATCGCAGGCG
>CAZUWA010000056.1:0-4326 GCA_964623895.1 uncultured Lachnospiraceae bacterium
ACCCTGCAATGCCACACCGTTGTGCATCATCGGCTCAATGGTGTAGGTCTCTTGTGCACCGGCAAATTTTTCCTTCTCGGTTTTTCTGCCGGTAACGGCAGGGATGGCAAGGCTTTGAAGATAAAAGTCCTCATAGACCTTCAACATCTGCAAGGTCTCCTGTCGTGCCTCCTCTTCAGTCGCGTGCATGGTATGTCCTTCTTGCCACAAAAATTCGGAGGTACGAAGGAAGGGTCTGGTGGTCTTTTCCCATCTGACAACATTTACCCACTGATTATATAACTTCGGCAGATCTCTATAAGAATGAATAACCTCTCTGAAATGCTGACAAAACAATGTTTCAGAGGTAGGACGTACGCATAAACGCTCTGTGAGTTGATTCTGACCGCCTACCGTTACCCATGCACATTCCGGTGCAAAACCTTCCACATGATCCTTTTCCTTCTGAAGAAGGCTTTCGGGAATAAACATCGGCATATAGACATTTTCATGTCCAAGCGCCTTGAAACGCGCATCAAGATCCTTTTGAATATTTTCCCAAATGGCATAACCGTAAGGGCGAATGACCATACAGCCCTTAACACCGGAATAGTCGGCAAGTTCCGCCTTTTTGACAACATCGGTATACCACTGCGCAAAATCGACATCCATTGATGTGATCTGTTCTACCATTTTCTGATTTGCCATATCTTTGTCCTTTCCTGTTTGTCTTTTTACATATACAGCGGTATTATATATCATTTTTGAAAGAATGTCAAATGTTTTTAAGAAATAATTTGATTTTTTTCGGAGAAGCCACAACGAAAAGTTCCGTTTTTCGGTATATTTCTTGCGTAAAAAACGGCTGTTAAAAAGTCGGAACGACTTTTTAACAGCCTCTTTTTCTTTTTAATGCTCAATGTTGGTTGCAATGGTGGAGGAAACCTCGATTTCAGCTTCCTTAACTTCTTTCTTCCTGATCTCGGCATCGAGAAATTCGATTGCTTCCTTGATCAGCGAACCGTTGCACATATGGTTTTCCACATCGGAAAAGATCGCCTTCAATCCCCGGTCTTCACCATCTCCTGCGGGATCAGCCACATTGCGGCGATATTCCTTCTTGCTTTCGTTAAATTGCCATCCGATGGTGAAGCATTCTGCACCCAAACGCATCGGCGCTTCGGCGCCTTCCGCAAATGCCTTGTTGACACGATCAAGCAAAGTCTTCCACATCACATAGAAATAGTCTTCCATCAGTCCGTCAAACTGTCTGTTTGCATAGTTTGTGATTGGAGCGGACGCCCATCTGGTGAGCAGGATCCGCGCATTGTATTCCATCATATCGAGGTCAAATCGAGCGTATTCACCGTTACGCGCATCGTTGGCGAAATCGCGTCCTCTGCCAATCCAGTTTCCCATCAACTCATCTTCATTGTAAGTAGACAGTTCTTCAACCAGTTTCATGGCATTCAGGAATTTAACGCTGTATTCCCCAAAATATGCCTTGTTTTCTGCGGCTCTTGCGCGCTTCAAGACCTCAAAATAATCGTCACAAGCGATAGTCAAAGTCATGCGCATGAAATCAACCGCATCGTAGATATAGCCTTCCGTACCGCAGAGCGCATCATAACGCTCCATCAACTTCAGTACACCTTCTTCAAAAACGGTGCGGTTGTATCCGATCTTATAATAGCCGCCGACACAATAGCCCATTGTCAAAGAAGCATCCTCATTGATGACATTATTTTTGGTCGTACCGTCATAACTCTCCACACCGTAAACCGTCTTTTCGAACAGTTTCCAAGCCTCATATGCCTCTTTATCAAAGCCACCGTATCTGCGTGTCTGATATTCAAGGAGCCAAAGGTCGATGTCCGGAACTTCCGTTCTCCACCCCATCTCCCAGAAGAGATCAAATACCACAGGGTTACCATTCGTCCCTTCGGGGGTAATACCGATACCTTTTAAGACATTACCCTTCTGTCTTGCCTCATCCATCAGTTTAGTCATCTTCCGAAGTTTTCCGTGCATACCGGTTCTGCCGCCGTAGTTGTCGAGAATGCAGAAAACCCATGGTGTTCCGCCGAATTCCACGCCATCCCATGTCTTCTTGTCAGTCCACTTCGGGTTGGCAAGTGCCGCAAGGTCAAGAATGATGATGTGATCCTTCTTTAGATCTCCAAAACCGTCAAGGACTTCTTTCATCGGGTTGGACCACCAACCCTGAAGCATCCATACTGCCTTGGGATCTGCCTTCAAAAGTTCGTTTAAGATCTTTTCAGACATTTCCGGTTTTGACAGATCCGCCGGAACGATGCCTCCTTCATGGCAAACATCTCCGCAATAATAGTTGGAAACCTGACCGTAGACTTCGTTTTGCGTGTCATAGAACAACTTTGCAAGATAACTGTAGCCGGGATAGGTCGTCTTCAAAACATTCGGACGAACAAATCCGCCTGCCCACAGTCCTTGCGGAGCCATATAAGGGAGAACGTCCCCGAATCCCTGCTCCTGAAGGTGCTTATTTGCAATTCTGCCGAAACTTTCCGGCATTGCACCGACAAAAGTCTGTAATGCCGGCTGTGCGCCCATGACGGTCATATATCTCTGATTGACCCGCGCCATATTTAAAGTATCTCTCACCCAACTGTCGGCTACGGGACCGCAATAGCCTTCGAGGTTGCCCATCAACCACCATGCTTTATAGCAATAGCCGCAGACATAGTCTTTCGCTTCATCGGCGTTATAGCCGAGTTTCTGCAGGTAACTTACCCACAACGCTTCCGTTGCGGTCAGATCGAGGATCAGGTTGACACCGGCAAGCAACAAAAAGTCAAGTTCTTTCTGCCATTTATCGTAACCGAAGAAAGGCATGGTGTAAGAAAGCGTGCAATAGTTGTAGGCATAGCGCACTTCATAGGGAGATCTTCTTGACATCTTACTTGCAAGGTGCGGCATATGCTCCGGCATCTTTACTTGCTTTGTCTGCTGGGTAACTTGTACTTTGCAAGCATATTTGAGATAAAAATTCAAGCCTGTTGCCGCAGAAACACCACAGTCAGCTTTTACAACGATCTTTCCGTCCTCTTCGCTGACTTCATAATAGTTTTCGGCAGCGTTGCGATCGATCTTAAAATCAAACCAGTCGTTATACTTGTCTCCTAAAACTCTGGAAACAAGTCCGCGCAAAGCCTTCACCGTGTCTTCTGCGGTGTAGGTATCTTTCGGATCGTAAAGCCCTTTATCATTCTTGAGCGAAGCGGTATCGACACCTTCCGTGCGCAACAGCCATGCATCGTAGTCTTCAAAAACAATCTGTTCTCTTGTCGGAACGATTGCGGTATCACTCGCTTTGCCGTATGCCTTGACCTGTGCAAGAACTGAAGCGCCGTTTGCCCCTTGCGAGGTACCGGTAACCATCACGCGCACCACTCTTGCAAGTTTTCCGCCGCAATTCACTGTTGCTTCTCTGGTATTAGGCGTGGTGGTGCATGTAGCGAGGAAATCAAAATTGACACCATCCACCGCAGTATAAACGCTGTAGTTGAAATCTGCAAAATCACCGCCAACCACTGCGATGCGGTCAAGATTGTAGTTTTTTTCAAGATCGACATCTACAAATTTCGGATACAGTTCTCCGATCCAACAGCTGTCCGGATCGCCATCTGTCACAAGTGGGGAAAAAGTATCATTGGCATTGGCGCGCGTCTTTTTTCCGTAAGCAATATCATCCGGATCTGCCACAGTACACTTTGTGTTATCGGTGGAAATGTATGTTGTATCCTCTTCTCCCATCACCGCAAGATCGCAGATATGTACGGAAGGATTGGCACTGTTGTAGGTCATCACGACCTTAATATAGCGCGCAGTCATAACCGGAATATCATAACGATAACCTTCAACGGTCGCCTCTGTTGTCCCATACTCATCAACCGCCAACGTCATATCAGACGTGGTAGTGCCTGCGTAGATCTTAAACTGATAGTATCTGCCATCCCCGTAATAAGTGTTCAGGCAGACAGAAGAGATCTTAAAATAACCGCCCAAGTCAACGATCGCCGTTGCGGGTGCGCTGCCGCCGTCCCAATACACCCCCGCTTCTTTGATCCCATCGGTGATGGCAGCGGTGTTTGAGCCGAGCGCATTGACCTGCTTGCCTTTTGCTACATTGTAAAATGCCATAATTTGTTCCTCCGAAAAAATTCGAATTTATAAATTTATAAACTTATACAGAGGCATTATACCATAAAATTATCAATTTTCAAGGCTTTTTAGGAAAAAATAAAAAAGAATTGTAGTGTTACAATAGATGTGAGACTGAAGAAGAAAAAAGAATAGACAAAGTGA
>CAZUWA010000057.1:0-4182 GCA_964623895.1 uncultured Lachnospiraceae bacterium
TTGCGGCATGCATACGCTTTCTCGATGTACCGCCACCGTGGGTGGTGACCATTGTGCCGTCCTCTGTTTTATCGAATTCTACACCTAATTCATTTAACCATTTAATGGCTTCAGGCGCGTCGCAAACCAGTTTTGCGAGCAATTCCGGCTTTGCGGCAAAATGTCCGCCGCCGAATGCATCTAGGTAGTGAATAGCAGGGGAGTCGTTCGGCTTATCGGCTGCTTGAATGCCACCTTCCGCCATCATCGTGTTGGCATCCCCTATACGAAGTTTGGTGACGATCATTGTTTTGGCACCTGCTTCGTTTGCTTCAATTGCTGCTGAAGCGCCTGCGCCACCACCGCCGATGACGAGTACGTCAACATCGTAATCAGGGCTTGTTAAATCTACATCCTCCGCCTTGATACGGCTATGTGCCTCTAAGATCTCGCACAATTCATGAGGAACAGATTCTCCCTTGTTCGGACCGACCTGAAGTGTTGAAAATTCACTCTTCTTATAGTCGGGATGGAACTCTGCCAACAGGTTTTCCTTCTGCTGTGCTGTCATGCGGGCGGGTTCATAAGCCACATTTTCCGCGCGTGCCGCGGCTACAGCCGCCAAAGATGCTTCAAAGTCTTTTGAATACATAGCGCTCCTCCCTCTTACTTCTCAATCTCACGATTGTTGTAAAGTTCTTTCATCTCTTTGATCGGTTTGCCCATCAAAGCTTCAATCAATTCGGTAAAGGTACCGTCATTGATCTCTTTTACGCGATCTTCAAGATGTCCGCACTTAGGGGCTAAATACTTGCCGTTGATACGACGCGCCAACATTGCCACTTGCGGATGTGATATGCCTGCAGGGCAACGGGAAGAGCAGACGCCGCACATGACGCAATCGAAAGATTCTTCTGCGCATTTATCAAATTCGCCTCTCTGTGCGTAGGCTATGTACTGCATGACGTTTAGTTTTTGAGTACAAGCCTTGGTGCAGGCATTGCATCCGACGCAGGCGTAGATCTCGGGATAGAGTTGCATCATGATCTGTTCATTGACGCTGATCTTGTTGATATCATAAACCTGCTTTTCAAGAGGGAAGAAGGGAAGGGTTGCAATATACATTCCCTCTTCAACTTTTGTTTGACATGCAAGGCATGCCTTCAATTCCTTTTCTCCCTTGATGCGGTAGATAGTCGCGCAAGCACCGCAGAATCCGTTACGACATCCGCAACCTCTGGTAAGCTGATATCCTGCGTACTCCATTGCACACATGATCGTCAGTTCCGAGGGAACGGCATATTCTTTGCCGAACAGATAAATTTTCACTGTTTTATCCATTTTTGCAATCTCCTCTGTCAATATTCATCCGGCAATTCATCCAACTCATCAAAGCGGAAGACCGGACCGTCTTTGCAGATGTACTTCGAACCGACGTTACAGCGTCCGCATTTGCCGATACCGCATTTCATGCGCATTTCAAGGGTAGTGTAGACCTGCGATTTGTCAAAACCGAGTTCAATCAATCCTGCAAGTGTAAATTTGATCATGATTGGCGGTCCGCAAAGAATGGCGATACGATCAGTGTTGAAACCAAGTTCCTTAACGTAGTTCGGAACAAATCCGACATGTCCGTTCCATTCCGGCTGCTCGCGGTCGATGGTCAGATGTACATTGACGCCGGCATCGGTAGCCCATTCGTCGATGATCTCCTTGTAGTCCACCAAATCTTGCATACTGCGCGAACCGTAAACGATATCAATGATCCCATAGTTCTCACGGTAATGACGGCAATAGTTGATGACAGAACGAAGGGGCGCAAGTCCGATACCACCGGCGATGAAAAGCATATTCTTGCCTTTAAATTCTGTATCGACCGGGAAAGGATTGCCGTAAGGACCACGGATGGTGATCTGCTGACCGACCTCCATTGCATGAAGCCATTCGGTCAGGCAACCACACTTCTTGATGGAAAATTCCATATATTCTGTGTTGGTCGGCGAGGAGGTAATGGAAAACATTGCTTCGCCAACACCGGGCATAGACAGCATAGCGCATTGACCGGGCATATGGTCAAAAGGCTTGACACCATTGGGAGTGACCACTCGGAATGTGCGCACATCAGGGGTGTCGATGCGGATGTCAGTTACCACACCGATCGAAGGAATTAACGGTTCTTTCATCTCAGACATCGGTCTTACCTCCTAATTTCTTCATGACTTTGGTAATATTCATGCCGATCGGGCATTTTGAAACACATCTGCCGCATCCGACGCAAGAGAACAAGCCGCCGTTGTTTTCGGGATAATACACCAATTTGTGCATAAATCTTTGACGAAACCGTTCGGTTTGCGTGAGTCTCGGCTGTCCTGCCGACATTTTTGTAAAATCGGAATACATGCAAGAATCCCAACAACGGTGGCGAATCACACCGTGACCGGTGTTGAAATCCTTGATATCATAGCACTGACAGGTAGGGCAGACAAAGGTGCAGGTACCGCACGCAAGGCAGGACTCTGCCATTTCTTTCCATTCCGGTGCATCAAAATATTTGTCGGTCTTGCCTGCGCCGAATGCGTCAGCAGATAGACTTGCAAGTGGCAGTTGGGCAAGACGCTCTTTAATGACTTCCTTTTCCGCTTCGACAGTACTGTTATCGCATGCCTCGGTAATATTTTCAAGGGATGCCAACAGTTTTTCGCCTTTTTCGGTCTTTGCATCAAAATAGAATGCATCTGCGGTCTTGTAGCAGACTACATCACCTTCCGGCTCGGAAGCATCAATGCCGAAGGTCGTACAGAAGCAGGTCTCTGCAGGACGCGAACATGCCATCGAGACGATCACACCGTGTTCACGACGGTTTTTGTAGAAGGTGTCGACAGGAGTCGAAAGAAACACATTGTCAAGTATAGTAAATGCACGTACATCACAAGCCTTGACACCAAAGATTACAAAATCTTCTGTTTCGCTTCTGATGTCAACAATTTCGATCGATTTTCCTTCTGTTTTGAATGCCATCAGGTCTTCGCTTTGCGGAAAGAAAAAGTCTTTTGCGCTGCGTATAGTGTTGAGGGCAGAAGACAACTTACAGCCTTCGCTCCATTTCTGATATTTCGCACCCTTGCCGTTTTCGATATCTACCGGCAGATAAAGGGGCATTTTCCCTGCAATTGCGGCAAGGAGCGTATCAATATTTTGAATCGAGATCTTACGCATCATTCACCCTCCTTATCAAACTCGCCCGGCTCTCTGTCATCGGTTGAGTAATTAACCAGCGGTGCGCGACTTCCGACCTCTGCACCTGCCTGATAATCACCCCAAAACTCATTGATATCTTTAATGAATTTGCGGTTGAGCAGGTGAAGCGGGATCTGTTGTGGACAAACACGAGAGCATTCACCGCAGTCGGTGCAACGACCGGCAACATGGAAAGCGCGAATGATATGGAACATCTGCTCTTCAAAGTTGTTTGCGGCAGCCTTGTTCTCAACTCCCGAAGCTGGGTTGTCAAACACGCACTTTTCGCAAGTGCAGGCAGGGCAAACGTTGCGGCATGCATTGCAACGGATGCAACGTGAGAGTTCGTTCTGCCAGAAGGCAAAACGCTCGTCCGCGGTCATTTTTTCAAGTTTTTCCACTTCATCGAAGCGACCGCTTTTCAGAACTTCGCCGTCTTCGCCGATTAGTTCGTCATAAGCAACGTGCTTTTTAGATTTGCAGTTCAAGCAACGTTCTGCAAGCATAGAAGAGCGTTCAAAGCACTGTTTACCGTCATAAAGGGTATCAACGGTGACGGTATTTCCATCGTCTGAAACATCAGTTACCGTTTCGACGGCTGCCTTGATCTTGTTGATATCAAGCATTCCGTTGCAAGGAATGCCGACAGCATACACTTTCTCGCGGTCAAAGCGATGTTCGGTGAGCAACTGATTAAAACTGTAACAGTCACAGGGTTTTAAGAATACCAACACTTTTCCATCGCCCGAAGTTTCTTTGATCAGATATTTCGAGAAATTTGCGCCACAGAAATCGTTATAAACAAATTGTTGCAGTTCTTCTGCCGTCTCGAAAACAGCAGGAGTCAGATCCCAAGGTGTATTTGCTACAGAAGCTTCGGGATCGTGTTTCCAACCGAGCACTTTTTTTACGGTACCGTTTGAAAGCAGTTCGATTGCTTTATTTACAAGCACTTCACGTGTTATT
>CAZUWA010000058.1:0-3763 GCA_964623895.1 uncultured Lachnospiraceae bacterium
TGCCCGTGCAGGCAACAAAGGAAAGCGCCATGACAGCAATCAACAGACAGCAAATAATTCTGCAGAATGTTTTCATGGGTATTGTCCTCCATATTAAAGAAAATTATTGCACCAATATTAAAGAAATATTACTACGTCCACATTATACCCGATTTTCTCAATAATTGTCAATATCCCATCCACCAAATTTTCATCCATTTCGCTGTGCATGTTGCACAAAACCAGCAAAATTATTTTACTTTATAGACAAGACTCTCTTTTTCAAAAGGTTTATACATATTCACAACTCTATTTTCCCAATCGTCCGAATCGCCGGAACGTACATGCATTTTTCGGATATTTTCCGCCTTTACAGCAGAATGGCGGACTATCGCGCGCTTTTTTGGCATATATCAATAAAAAAAGGAGAAAAGCGATGTGTAAAAACAAAAACAGAAGAATATTGATGGGAGCAAGCGCGTTCGGCCTGCTGTTGCTTTTTTTGATTAACACAGAAAAGGTAGCAGAAGGCTCTATCGCGGCACTCAACATCTTTGCACGCGGTGTCTTGCCTGCCACTTTTCCTTACCTGCTGCTATCCGAGATCATCGTTTCCACCGGATTTGCAGAAGCATTGGGCAGGCGATGCGGCAAAACATTCGGGCAGCTTTTTTCTCTGCCGCCCGCTGCAATCAGTGTCATTCTGATGGGACTCGTTTCCGGCTTTCCCGTCGGCGCAAAAAATGCGGCAGATCTTTACAGAACGGGACACATCGACCAAAGAGACGCCGAACGCTTATCCTCTTTTACCGATTTTTGTGGACCTCCCTATCTCTTTTTGACAGTTGGGCAGGGGCTGTTTGGGGATGTACGCGTCGGCATCCTGCTCTACCTTGCACAAAGCGTGACCGCTCTCCTGTTCGGAATGCTGTATAAACGCAAAAAAAGGAACCATTCGACACATTTTTCGTTTTTTCTTCCTCAAAAATCGTTTTCAAGGATCTTTACCGACGCAGTTTCAAATGCCGCGCTGTCTGCCCTGAAGATCCTTGGCTATCTTCTTTTTTTTAAAGCAATTTGCTGCATAAGCGAAGATCTGTTGGCACGCATCTTCCCTTCTTCGGCATCAAAAATTCTAACCGTCCTTTTTTCAGGCATTCTTGAAATTTCTTCAGGTGCCTCTGCGCTGAAGATCGTTCAGACCCCAACAATCCGCCTTCTCCTCGCCGCGCTGTTCCTCGGCTGGTCGGGACTATCGGTAGCGCTTCAGGTATCCGTTTTCTTAAAAGAAGCAGATATCCCGATAAAAGGGTACCTGCTTGCACATCTGATCTGTCCGCCGGTCAGCGCGACAATTGCCGTGGTTGTTGGGATTCTGACGGGAATCATTTAGGCGAAAAACGGTAAAAATGCTTTGCAAAAATCATCTTTCCCAGATTTTCTCAAAAATTTTTACACTTTCCCCGATCTCTCTTTCGGTGATGCCGGTAAAGCCGAGCAACAGCCGCGGCGGAGCGCCATCATCTTTCGGCGGCGTGAAGCAATAGCCGGAAAGTCCGTTGATCAAAATGCCCGAAGCAGCTGCCCGTTCGATCAATTCTTTTTCTGTCATTCCGTTCCGTACGGTCAAAAGCAAATGCACCCCCACATCCCCACCTTCAAGATTGATATACGGCGCAAGTGTTGAATGCCCGAAGCATTCCAAAAGGCAGTCTCTGCGTTTTTTGTACAGTTTTTTCATTCGATTGATATGCCGTTCGAGATAACCACCCTCTATAAACGCTGCAAGCGTCAATTGGTCAAAGACCGGAACGGTACATGCGTAGAAGGACAACCGTTCGTCATAAAGTTTCATCAAATGCGGCGGCAACACCATAAAGCTGATCCGAAGCGAAGGAGCGAGCAATTTTGTAAAACTCCCGATATAGATCACCCGTTCCGCGCCGTCGCTTTCAAAAAGTGTGGGAATGATCTGCCCTCTGTAACGGAATTCGCTGTCGTAATCATCCTCAATAATATAGCCCGCCCGCTCTTTCATGCGCGCAAGCAATTCTGAACGGCGCGCGGCAGGCATAGTGATCCCCAACGGAAAATGGTGTCCGGGCGTGATATGCAAGACCTCCGGCAGGTCCTCTGCCGGATAAAGTCCTGCGAGATCCAATGCCATTGGGCGCACTTTTGCCCCATTTTCCTTAAAAATGTGCGCGATCTTGGGGTATCCCGGATTTTCGATCCCATAGACGCGTTCCCTGCCAAGCAATTGAATGATCAGCCCCGTCAAATATTCCGAGCCTGCCCCCACCACGATCTGTTGGGGAGAGACACGCAATCCTCTGAATTCGGAAAGGTATCCTGCGATCGCCGCTCTTAAACGATAAGTACCTGCGGAAGGACAGGGTGAAAGCAGTTCCGTTCCGCTTTCGCCCAAGACGGCACGAAACAGTTTTTTCCAACTTTCAAAAGGAAAGGAATCAATATCTGTACCGGATGTGGAATAGTTATATCGCAGCTCAACCGCTTTGCTCGTTTTTTCAGAAAGTTCTGTCGAAATAATCGCTTTTTTTGGCACGAAGGACAATTTTTCCACATAAAACCCACTTCCCACACGCGAACGGACATATCCCTCTCCCAGTAGTTGTGCATAGGCATTTTCCACTGTAATCACGCTGACCTTGAGGTGCCCCGCAAGGGCACGTTTGGAGGGCAATCGTTCTCCCGAAGACAGTTCTCCCGAAACAATGCGCTCCTTGATTTGCTGATATAATTGCAAATAAAGCGGTATTTTGCACGATCTTTTTAATTCTACGGTGATCATTGACCTGCTCCTTTTTTAAAAAACGCTTATTTTAACATGGTCAGTTGCATTTTACCACATTTTTTACCGAAAGTAAAGATTTTTTAAAAAAACACTTGAAATCTTCACTATGTTATGCTATAATAAACAAAACATCAATCAAATCTTATCAAGAGTGGCGGAGGGACTGGCCCTGTGAAGCCCGGCAACCTGCATTTGTAAGGTGCTAATTCCCGATAGATGAGACATGCGGTAAAGTCATCTCCTCGGTCGGGTGCCGAGGCTTTTTTATTGTCTGATGCCCTCCAAAAGAAAGGACAAAAAATGGCAAAGAAGTTATTTACATCCGAATCGGTTACAGAAGGACATCCCGATAAAATTTGCGACAAGATCTCCGACGCGATCCTCGACGCACTGCTTGCCCAAGATCCCGGCTCCCGCGTCGCCTGCGAAACGACCGCGACCACCGGTATGATCTATGTTATGGGAGAGATCACCACCAAGGCAAGTATAGACATTCAGTCGATCGTGCGCGACACCGTCAGAGAGATCGGCTATGACCGCGCCAAATTCGGCTTCGACTGCGAGACCTGCGCAGTCATTACAGCAATCCACAAGCAATCTCCCGACATTGCACTGGGAGTAGACAATTGCCTTGAAAAGAAAGAAGGCATTCAGAATGATGAATTTGACACCGGCGCGGGCGATCAGGGTATGATGTTCGGTTATGCTTGCAATGAAACGCCGGAATTGATGCCGATGCCCATTTCACTTGCGCACAAGATGGCGAAGAGACTGACTGAAGTTCGCAAAAACGGAACGCTTTCCTACCTGCGTCCGGACGGCAAAACGCAAGTAACCGTCGAATACGATGACGATCATGTCGTACGCGTAGACACCGTGGTCGTTTCAAGTCAGCACGATCCGGCTGTGGAAATGAAGCAGATCAGAGAGGATATCATCCGAGAAGTCATTCTCCCGACCATTCCC
>CAZUWA010000059.1:0-3472 GCA_964623895.1 uncultured Lachnospiraceae bacterium
AAGGCTTTTCGGCACTTTCCGAGTGGCTTTTGTCATCATATTTCTTAACTTTATCAAAGGTCGAAAAGCTATGTATTTTGAAGCCGTAAACCTCACGCTTGTCCTCATATGTGATACAAGGGAACATTTCTGAGCACAATGTAGGAACGGAAGAACTCGGGCACGTTGAGATCGTTTCTACCATTCTTTACCAACTCACAAAAGGCATGACCGAAGAACAGATCAAGCAGGGCGGATTCGACAGTTATTTTGTCGATCATACAGCAGGAATCTACCCACAAGCTGCCTCCGGCACACCTTTTTCAACCGAAACACTCGCCTCTACAGGAGATGTCTTTGCAGATCTCAACGAAGACCTCGCAGCAGAGCAAAAGGCTCGTGTCACCTATGAAAACATTCTTCGGTTGACTGATGATCCGGATGTACGAGAACCAATCAAATATTTGCGTCAGAGAGAACTGAATCATTACCAACGTTTCGGTGAAAGCCTGGGAATCGCACAAGATGCCTATGACAGCAGAAAAAACTTTTATTTCTGCAATCCGGCGTTCGATACTAGCTGTGGTAGCAGCAAATAAACAAAAAGCAGGGAAAACCATCGGTGTATATAGCACCGCGGTTTTCCCCTTTGGGCAATTTACAGTATGATTGCATCTTGATCGGTCTACTTACTTCTTTCATGAAGCAACTTTAACATTTCCTCCGGTGCACCTTCCAGTGCGTATGCCAATTCTTCACTTAGCAACCGTTCCAGTTCCTTTTTAAACCGTTCATCGACAGCACGCAGATTCTTTTTCAGTGCTGCCAATGTTTCCTCGTGCGCTATTAAGGTCAAATACGCATTCATACGTGACATCAGATTTCCCTCATCCATGATCTCACGAAAAAAAGTCTTACGCACTCCCTCGTTTTCCTCCCATTCTCCCGGAAGTGCACATTTCAAAGCTTCTTCCGCTTCCTTTTTGGAGGCTGGCAAGTGCAACCGCGCACCGGTCGGCCCATCCGGAGGCACAAAAAGTCTGCCGCCGGCATGGTAGATTGGCGTCAACAGATAGTATTCTTTTTTCTCACCGAAGAAATCTCTCTTCTCTATGCCCTCTATCTTGCAAATACCTTCACTACTGTACAACAGGCAAGAATTGACCTCAAAACGCATATACACCTCACTTCAAAAAAGATCGGTGAAAGATACTTCCACCGACCTTATTTTAACAGATTTTCACCTTTTTGTCAAAGGATTTTCGAAAAAATCGTAGATTTTCTCGCTTTTTCGCAAAAATGCGCGAAGGTCGATCAAAACTTTTTTGATTTTTGACCAAAGAACAACGCACCGATCAATCCACCTACCAAGAATGCAATCACCACAGTGATCGACATGATCAAGATATCTGCCGTCGAAAGCGTTCTACCTCCTGTTGTAACATCAGGCGCCGCAGTTACAGTAACAGTCTGAGAAACAAGAACGGTACCATCTTTATCGGTATACTCCGCATAAATTGTTTTGTTTGTTGCACTGCTCAAAAGCAGATAACTGTCAGCATCCACACCTTCCACAGGAACACCGCCAACATACCATTTATAACTGCCACCCTCACTATCACCAAGCACGGTCAGCGTCAGTTTTTCTCCCACCTGCGGCGTACCGTTGAGAATCAATTCCCGCTTTTGCTCGACGACCGGCACAAAAACATACACCGTATATTCGGTAATCTCCCCGTTTTCTGCGGTACAAGTCAAAATAATAGTATTTAACCCCGGAACGACTTCTTTTACCACCGTTTCTTCTGTCGTTGCAGAAAATTCATTTGGGATTGCCGTAAAAGTAACGGTCATGCACTTCGGCGCTGTCACCAAGGTGTACACCAACACATCGGGTGAAAAGGCAGGTTCGAGCCCTTCGATATCGGCAGTCAGCCCCATCAAACTGCTGTCAGAGTAAAGAATGCGTGCCTCTCTGTTGACAATAACGACGTAACTCTCCACCGTGACACCGTCTTCTGCCGTCACCTTGACAATGATGGTATTGACACCGACCTGATATTCGGACGGAACTGTCAAAGACACAGTCGCATACTCACTTTCGGTTTGATATCTCAACAGATCGGTCAAATCGTCCGCATACGGAACAGTGAGCGTATATTCCTTCTGATCGGAAGAAAACATCTTGTCAAAAGGATAATCTCCAAAGGAAAGAGCGGAAAGTAGGGCGCTAGTTTCAATCGGGCGCGCTCTCGTCACGGTAATAGTATATTTATTGATATCACCGTTTTCTGCCGTAACAATAATCTCGACCTTGTTTTCTCCGACAACAAATTTTTCATTGCCGGTGATCGAATAATTTGCCTTTTCATCGGAAGTCGTAACAGTAAAATTCAGTGAAAAAACATCCGACCCCACAGAAAGCGTATAGTCTGTCACCTCCGGTGCAAACGCAGGCGCCAATGTTCCTTCTTCCACCGTCAAACCGGACAAAGAGGCATCTTCCGACGGAGGATCGAGTTTGGTCACCGTAAGAGTATACACTCTCTCCGCACCGCTTTCCGCGGTCACCGTAATCTTGACGATATTTTCACCGATGACAAAATTCTCATTACCGATGATCCGATAGGTCGAGAGACTGCTGGCGGTTGTCGCAGAAATAGTCAATGAATCCACAGTGTGCGGAACGGTGATGGCATAGTTGTTGTTCTTGCTGTCCGCATCAAATGCAGGGGTCAAACTGCCCTCCTTTGCGGAGAGAAGCAGTAAATTGCAGTTGGTATTCTTCGGCTTTTCTTTCACCTCAACCGTATAGGTCAAGTCTCCGTTGTACAGAGCTTTGCCCGTCGCATCGGAGATCGCCAGATTTTTTAAAGTAACCGTCAAGCGGTCACCGACCTTTGCGGCGGATTTCAATTTGAAATCCAACTTAAACAGAGTAACATTTTTACCACTCACCGCATTGCCAAGGTCATTCAGCATGAAAAGAAAACCGCCGCCATCTTCCTTTTGCCCCAAATAGGAATCGGAAATAGGCGTGCTTCCCTTCTCAAAGGTTAATTTGTTCTCATTATAAACCAGTTCTTCAAACTCAAAGCCAACGACGCCGGTATCTCCGGTATACTGTAAAGCAAGATCAAGTTCAGAGGAAGGATAGACCACACCGGAGGTATTATTCAGCGCAAAAGTTCCCGCGGCAAAAGTTTGTATCGGCAAAATAAAAACCATCAACATCAAAACAGACAATATAATCGTAAACAGTTTTTTCATGGCAATTCTCCTCTTTGTTATTCTGTTCTTAATCATATCAAATTTCACGACATTTTTCAAGGTGTTTCTAAAAAAATCAACATTTTCCCGAGAAAAACTTTTTGCATTTTTTTCATTTAACCATTGACAAAAGCGAAATGTTATGATATAATACTTGAGCATTTGACAATGGCGCCATAGCCAAGCGGTAAGGCAGAGGTCTGCAAAACCTTTATCCCCGGTC
>CAZUWA010000060.1:0-3429 GCA_964623895.1 uncultured Lachnospiraceae bacterium
CCTCGGTTTCATAACCCCGTCGATGCCTTTCGCAGAAAGGCAGTTTATAGCAATGCATTTCTTCCGAAATGATTTTCTTGACCAAATATACTTCTTCAATAACATCTTCTCCGTTTGACAAGAGAAAGTCGAGATTGCTTTTATAAAACGGCAAATCTTCCAAACACTTTTCAAGACGATCATTCGTGCGAAGTTCAGAAAGCTCGGAATGATCGATTGCTTGATCCACCACTTTTTCAAACCGTGCCAAATAGGCTTCCCTGCGCGCGGTCAGCCCCATCATTACAATATAGTTATTTGTAGCTTCGTAACCCGAGTCAAAATAATTACTGTTTATTTCAATGGCTCTGTAAATGAGATCAATGCCGCCTTCATCCCTTAAGTGCAGACGTGCCAATCCTTCATAATAGAGCGCATGGGCACACTCCCCCTCCGACAGTCCTTTCTCATACATTTTCCTTGAAATATCAATGATCTCCTCGTAACGACAGAAATACATCAGTGCTTCCAAAACTTCACGCGTGTCCTCATAAGTAAGCGGCTCACC
Source organism: uncultured Lachnospiraceae bacterium (assembly GCA_964623895.1). GTDB lineage: Bacteria > Bacillota > Clostridia > Oscillospirales > CAG-272 > UBA11512. Next base: position 548 of record CAZUWA010000060.1, read on the forward strand.
CTTATTCTTAAATTCTGCAATCACAGAAAGCGGTTCGAGATAGCCGTTTTTTCGCTGTTCGGCATAGTTTTCCGATACACCGTCGAACATCTCTTTGTCGATATCCGCAAGAGCTTTTTTGACCTCCTCTCCGTATTTTCCGATCGGCTCTTCAAAGGAAACACTGTAATCCTTAACACCGAGCGCTTCAATCCTTGTTCGTGCAACGGAATGGCTCGCCAAACGCGTTTCAATCTCCTTGTCAATAGTTGTCCGATAGAGCGTCGGATCTGCGGCAACAGACTTTAAAAAGCGAGAAAGGAAGTAGGTACTATAGTCCTTTGCAGGAGCATCTTCTTTTTCAAAAAGATATGTAACGGTCTGTGTGTTTCCGAAAAAGCCGCTTTCATAATAGTTCAAATATGCCAATTTTGCAAAGGCCGATGCCGCCACAGCCGGATCGCCCTTCTCCTTAATCATAGCATCTGCCCGGCATTCACACTCTTTGGAAGAGAAAAGAGAATAGATAGAATAATCATATTCCTCCCGCATGTCGCAGGCAGCAAACCAAATAGCGCTTTCTTTTGAATTTGCTCGTCTTGTAAGCCGTATGCCTTCCGCATCTTGCAAATGCGCAAATTCATGTAACAACACCTGATACAGCTCCTGTTCCGTAAAGATATTTAAAAGCAGGGCGCTGATAATCAGATAGGCTTTTTTACCTTTTGAAAAAATCGAGACATTGTCAGCACCATCGATGATCAAAAAGAGTTTTCTGTTCCCTCCTGTCTCTTGCTGCGCTTTTCTCATCATGCCATAAATATAAGGATAATCTTCCTCCTTTTGAAAAGCAACCTTTTCTTTATCAAACATAGGAAGCGCTCTTACAAACAATTGCATCAAAAGAATACAGGCAATGATCCCCAACTCATCGATCGGCAAGAAAGCAAGCAAAAGTCCGCATGCAAAGGAGCACCAAAAGTAAAGCTTACTGATGCGAATGTCCTTTTTCAGTTTTTGATAATATTCTTCAGCCGTTGCTCCCGGTCTGTCCACAAGTTCACTCATCAAAGCCGCCATTTCTCTTTTAAATTCGGGAGATGCAACCTTCTTTTTATGCTTATAGAGAGTGATTGCATTGAATATCCACGATGCACACAAAAGAAGAGTCAGCAGTATAGCGACGATACACGCCCAAAACCGAAATCCAACAGAAGGAAAAATCAAGGCACTGAGAGTTTTCACAAAAACAACGCTCCCTACGGACAGAAATATCACTAACAGCCAACGGAAAATTTTACTCATATCAAACCTCATGATCCAACAGTCTGTTTCAATATAGCACAACTCACTAAATTTGTCAATTGATTTTTTGCACGGGCGGCAAAAATCGAGAAAATTTCAGATAGCATGTTGATTATTCTTTTTTTCTGTGTTATAATCAACTTAAACAAACACAAAGGAGCATCCGGCATCATGAACGGGACCGCAACAATCTTGCACTACAACCACAACGCTGACGCCATCATTTCTGCGGCGGGGCGAATTTCCACTACCAAAGGTTCTGCCGACCTTATCTATCAAAATTCGACAGAAAACGACCGAGATACCAACATCCACCTGATTGGAAAGATCCTCTCTTCCGGACACTTTTCGGTATTGGAACACTTATATTTCAATCTCTCCTTTGACAGCGTTTCTGTGTTCGTCGAGCAGTTCATGATCGAGTTTCGGTTGGCGTCTTTCACGGTGAAATCAAGAAGATATGTTGATTTCAGCGATATGGGCTTCTATAAACCGACCTTTGAAAACAAAGAAATGTGCAAACTGTATGATGAACACATCCGCTTTTTATTTGCGGAATATGAAGCGTTCCTCTCTGCAAATGTACCAAAGGAAGATGCACGGTTCCTACTTCCCTACTGTTTCCAAAGCAACTTCTACTGCACGGTCAATGCGAGGGAATTTATACACATTGTCAAAGAAATGATCAGCGGCAGAGGTGTAAACTATCCGGAGATCAGAGAACTCGGCAGATTGCTTCTTGCGCAGTGCAAGAGTGAACTTCCTTATATTGCCGATGCGATCACCTGCCCTGAGCCCACAAATGAACTTGATCTCAAAAATTATAAACGCGAAATAGCAGTGTCAGAAAATAAGTTTGCATCCGTTTTGTATTCGACGCCCGATCCCTGCCGCAAGATCTGCGAGACATACGCTTTTTATCACGGCATCACCGATCTTGACCTTGAAAACAAAGACTGCAGAAACGCGATCATTCAGCATGTTTTGAAGCAGTCGCGAAGAAGAGAACTTGAACAGGTCAATGTAACATTCCGCTTCGATCAGCTGTCTTTGGCAGGTATCACCCACTTGGTCAGACATAGAATGCAGTCTGTCATCGTTCCGGAATTCGTCGCAAATTGCCGTTTCGACCGCTATGTTTTGCCGGAAAGTATCATACACGCAGGGTTGGAAGCGCGCTACCGTGCGGCATTTGAAAAAACCGAAAAATTGCAGAAATGCCTTCGTGACATGGGGTTGTCGCACTACGACGGCGTTTATCTTTTCCTAAGCGGACTTTGTCTCCCGATCATCGCCACCATGAATGCAAACGAGTTGTGCGTATTTTTGGGGCTTCGCTGTTGCAACAGAGCGCAATGGGAAATTAAAACATGTGCCGATGCGCTCTTAGAGGAATTAAAAAATACCGCCCCAGAGCTTTTCTGCCATTACGGTCCGTCCTGCATTTTCTACAGTCATTGCCCCGAGGGAAAAATGACCTGTGGAAAAATGCAAGAGGTAAAAAAACGCTATCACTCAAATTGAACGCATATATCAGCTGTAGTTTTGTCAATGATGTGAGACCAAAAAAGTCAAGAAAAAAGTAATGAGTTTTGTTA
>CAZUWA010000061.1:0-2977 GCA_964623895.1 uncultured Lachnospiraceae bacterium
TTGCCTTTTTGCGCTCTTTTTTACGTCCTCTCAAATGTTTTATTTTTCAGACTTGAACCATAAATTTGGGGTGATTGTTGAAAAACGGTCGCCTTTTTCTATACCCATACCACCCTATCGAAAAATGTACGAATTAGGGTGGAAAAATTGCCGTTTGTTCCTCTGTGCTTTACGTTTCGTGGTTGGCATGGGTGTTTTCCTATGCGGAAGATAGCAGAGGCACACAGGCAGTAAAAACGGCAAAAATCAACACATATCAAAATCAAGGAAAGGAGGTGCGGAACATGGCAGTTTTCCGTATAGACAAGACCAGAGATTAAGGCAATCAAGTAGGCTTGCAACAAAAGATGCAGGTAAGTTGGCATTTCTCGCTGACGGTAAAGAAACTCTTATGGTGTGGCGAGATGGAAAACGAGTAGAAGTTCTTCCGCCCGAAGGTATGATTATCGTTGATGAATTTTTGTGCCAAGAGAAGAACAAAACGAGAAAAAGATTTGTTTTGGCACACGAAGCAGGGCATATCATTATGGATCTGCTGAATAATCGCCCAATAACTGCTGCATATAACAATGAGTTCGATAACGAACAGAACTATTCGATCAAGGATTTGTCGGTATTGTTCGACATTAGAGAGAGCCGTGCAACGTCAATGGGTGTAGCACTTCTTATGCCAAAGAGCTTGGTATTGTAACACTACAATTTAATCTCCAAGAAAATACGAAAAAGCCTTGATTTCCGACAGGAAATGTGATAAAATAAAAAAACTTGGCTGATACAAGCCGAATTCTCCTATGTAAGGAAAGGAATACTAAAAAATGGATGCGATCTTGGACTTTTTCAAGGATATGGACTTTTTATACGCTTTTGTGGATGCTATTACATGGAAACAGGTAGTGATGTGGATCATCGGTGGCGTGCTGATTTTCCTTGCCATCAAGAAGGATATGGAACCAACGTTGCTGTTACCAATGGGGTTGGGGGCTATTGCCGTCAACATTCCGCTTGCCGATTTGGTCAGCGAGTACGGTCCACTGACGACCCTTTATGATGCCGGTATTGCTAATGAACTATTCCCACTGATCCTGTTTATAGGTATCGGAGCGATGATCGACTTCGGTCCGGTGTTGGCAAACCCGAAATTGATGCTGTTTGGAGCGGCGGCACAGTTCGGTATCTTTTTTACCCTTTGCACCGCTTCGATCTTCTTTCCCAATATTATGGATGCCGCATCCATTGCAGTCATCGGTGCCGCTGATGGACCGACTGCCATTGTCGTTGCAGACAAACTCGGCTCTCAATATTTGCCGCAAATCACGGTAGCTGCCTATTCCTATATGGCATTGGTGCCCTTGATCCTTCCGCCGGTCATCAAGTTGTTGACCACCAAGAAGGAACGTTGCATTAAGATGACCTATAAGCCAAACAGTGTTTCCAAAACAACCAAGATCCTCTTCCCGATCATCATCACCATTATTGCAGGTTTGGTTGCGCCGGGTTCGTTGGCACTGGTATTCTTCCTGATGTTCGGCAATTTGATTCGTGAATGCGGCGTTTTGGATTCGCTCTCCGAAACGGCACAGAACGTGCTTGCAAACCTTGTTACCATTTTTCTCGGAATTACGGTTGCCTCCAGAATGGTTGCGGAGGAATTTCTTGCGGTGGATACCCTCATTATCCTTGGCCTCGGACTCTTTGCGTTTGTTTTTGATGCTGCGGGTGGGGTCATCTTTGCAAAATTTCTTAATCTCTTTCTGAAGAAGGAAAACAAAGTCAACCCGATGATCGGTGCAGCAGGTATTTCTGCCTTCCCTATGGCAGGAAGAGTGGTACACAAGCTTGGGTTGGAAGAAGACAGTCAGAACTTTTTGCTCATGCATTCGATGGGTGTTAATGTTTCCGGACAGATCGCGTCTGTAATCGCAGGTGGTCTGATCCTCAGTTTCTTCGCATAATGATGGGAAAGGATCGGTGTAGAAATGAATTTTGAACCTATGAATTTTGTATACAACTTGCAGTATATCGCAAAAGGTATGCTTGGCATTTTTGTTGTCATTGGTGTTATCGTTGGATTGACATATCTGCTGAATGCCATCTTCCGTAAAAAAGAGAAATAATACAAAGCCGAATTATTGCGAAATAAAAGGACTAAATCAGAAAGACCTTGAAAATTAAGGCATTCTGGCCTAGTCCTTTTTTTTGACCGAAAAAAGGAATTTCACAATAATTCAGCCAACCGGAGGGTGCTGAGGCATACTTCCAGCAGAAGGAGGATCAATGAGTGCTGTCAAAGTATTCTTCAAGGAGGTCATTCTTCCAATCGGACCTGCGTTTTTCCTTGCATCGTTTTTGAAACCGATCTGGCGGCACGGCGGACATCGTAGTCCTCGGTGATACACCTGCGTATCTCTGCAAGTTCTTTGGCTTCGGGCGGCGGAAACATAGTTGGATCCTTACAGATCCTTTCGGTGATGGCTCGGAAGGTCATGACTTTGTTCAGAAACCCCTGTATTTCAATCCGATCATCCAACATCATGTGTTTGTTTTTTCTATTGTTTATCATAGTCTGGGAATACCCCCTTCTCAGACTAAACTCTACCATAAAGTCCTTCCTGGGTTAAGTTCCACCTCAAATTCAATTCCAGAATTCACTTTGGAAATTTACCTATAAAATATTTTTCGATTTTTTTTACAAAAACGGTTGACAAATAGATAAACTTGTGGTATAATTCTATTCGTCGCCTGAGAGTGACTTCAGCGACAGCAAAAACGCTGGTGTGGCTCAATGGCAGAGCAGCTGATTTGTAATCAGCAGGTTGTTGGTTCGACTCCGATCACCAGCTCCAGGGGGAATTCCCGAGCGGCCAAAGGGGGCAGACTGTAAATCTGTTGTCAGTGACTTCGGTGGTCCGAATCCACCATCCCCCACCATCAAAGGGCGATAAAAAAGATATTGCCCCGAAAAACCCTTGATTTTCAA
>CAZUWA010000062.1:0-2544 GCA_964623895.1 uncultured Lachnospiraceae bacterium
AAATACCGCGACGCAAGACCATGGGGTTGGCACCCGAGGTTACATTTTTCATGCCTTCGTGAATGAGTTTCTGCGCGAGAAGGGTAGCGGTTGTGGTACCGTCGCCAGCTGCATCGTTGGTCTTGGTTGCAACCTCTTTGATGAGCTGTGCGCCCATGTTCTCCTCGCCGTCTTCCAGCTCGATCTCCTTTGCGATCGTGACGCCGTCATTGATCACCATCGGTGCGCCGTACTTCTTATCCAGTACGACATTGCGTCCCTTCGGACCAAGCGTGATCTTAACGGTATCTGCCAGTTTATCAACGCCGCGCAACAGAGCGGCTCTTGCTTCTTCCCCATAGATAATATTCTTTGCCATGATGCTTTCCTCCTTTATTGAAAGGCTCTGTTATTCAACGATCGCGAGAATGTCGCCCTGCTTGACGATCACGTATTCCTCGCCGTCGCACTTGACCTCTGTGCCGGAATATTTGCTGGTGATGACCTTGTCTCCCGGCATTACTGTCATAACGATTTCCTTCCCGTCAATGTTTCCGCCGGGACCGACAGCAACGACTTCGGCTACCTGCGGCTTTTCCTTAGCGGTTGCGGTAAGAATGATGCCGCTCTTGGTTGTTTCTTCGCTTTCGACCATTTTGATTACAACACGGTCTGCGAGAGGTTTCAGTTTCATATTGCGTTCCTCCTATGCTGGAATGATTTTTTGGGGAATAGCACTCTCGACATCTGAGTGCCAATCTCTATATTCCATTATAGGCACATACAGGAGAAAAATCAAGGGTTTTTTTCGAAGTTTACATATTAGTTACATTTTTTATTGGCATTCCGACGGTCGGAATTGCCGAAAAGCAAAGAGATTGTCGAGAGGAAAAAATCGCAAGTCTCTTGCATTTTTCGGGAAAGCATGTTACAATGAAGAAAAACTGATGGTGCAATGGAGGTGCCGCTATGAGATGCCCATCCTGTGGCTTTGCCGATTCCAAGGTAATTGATTCCCGCCCGACCGAAAATGACAGTATTCGCCGCCGCAGAGAATGCCTTTCCTGCCAAAAGCGTTTCACAACCTACGAGACGTACGATCCTTCTGACCTGCATTCGATGATCGTGATCAAAAAGGACGGCAGCAGGGAGTTGTTCGACCGAAACAAAATCCTGACAGGGATTCTCGCTGCCTGTTACAAGCAGAATGTTCCGACCGAAACGATCGACCGCATGGTGAACGAGGTCGAGAACGAGTTGAAGAACACGCTTCGCACCGAATTTACCAGTTCGGAGATCGGAACGATGGTGATGGACAAACTGAAAAATGTTAACGAGGTCTCCTACGTTCGTTTTGCATCGGTCTATCGCGAGTTCAGGGATGTGGATACCTTCCTTGCCGAGATTGATCGTCTTCTGCGCCGCGGAGAAAACGGGAAATAAGCCATAAATTCTTGACGGGAAAACCGATTGGAGTTTTCCCGTTTTTGTCATTCCTTCCAAAAAGTCAGAAAGAACGTAAAGTTACTTGATTTCTGTTCGGAATTATGCTACAATGAAATTATCTCAAAGGAGGCGGTTTGGGTTGAAGCGAAATGTTTTTTCGGCGGATTCGATGGATTTATGCAATGGAAGCATGTGGGATAAAATTCTTCTCTACACGTTTCCGGTTATGTTGTCTAATTTACTGCAACTGCTGTATAATGCGGCAGATATCGCGGTTGTTGGGAAGTTTGCGGGCGACAGCTCAGTATCATCCATTGGTGCGACGAATGCACTGATCAGTTTGTTTGTCAACATTTTTATCGGTGTTTCGGTCGGATCGGCTATTCGTGTCTCTTATTATATGGGTGCCAACAGTGAACGGGATGTGAGCGAGGTGGCACATACATCCATTGCTTGCGGCGTTGTATTCGGTGCAGTCGGTATGATTGTCGGTATGATTTTTGCGTATCCGGCATTGATACTGCTCAAAACGCCTGAAACTCTTATGAAAGAGGCACTGATCTACATGTATATTTATTTGGGCGGAATGATCTTTTCATCGGTTTACAATTTCGGTGCATCGGTTTTGCGTGCCGGTGGCGATACCTCGCGTCCGATGCTTTATCTGTTTCTTGCCGGGTTGATTAATGTGGGATTAAATTTTCTTTTGACTGGATTATTTGGCTTAGGTGTGATCGGTGTTGCGGTCGGTACGGTAGTATCCCAATTGGTAAGTGCCGTTCTGGTTGTAATTCGTTTGATGAGAATACAAGCAAGTTATCATGTGGATTTGAAAAAAGTTCGAATACACAAAGATAAGTTGATTGAGATTGTGCGTGCGGGATTTCCCGCAGGCGTTCAAAGTGCCATGTTTTCCATTTCCAATTTGTTCGTGATCTCTTCCATTAATGCCTGCGATGTAGCGCTGAAAGCCGACAACATGTTGATCGCGGGATATACGGCTTCCGGTACATATGAAAGTATTTTCAATTGTTGCCTGACTTCTTTCAATACAACCATTACTACCTTTACCGGACAGAATTACGGAGCGGGAAAAATGGATCGAGTTGATCGCGTACC
>CAZUWA010000063.1:0-2481 GCA_964623895.1 uncultured Lachnospiraceae bacterium
TGCACGGAATGCAATTTTGTTGTAATTTCATGTGGACAATAGCGTTTATTTGTGGCATAATCACTCATGAAGTGATCGAGTCCTTTCTGTTGAGTGAGTTGTGGTGATTCTATTTTAACAGAACTCGGTCACTTTGTCTATTCTTTTTTCGTCTTCAGTCTCACATCTATTGTAACAATACAATATGTTCATAAAAAAACTTCGTTCCCTTCTTGCAATAGCAAAAAAATTGTGATACAATAATTATTGGGCAAAACTGCCGAAATAGGAGGGCATCGTACAAATGAAGAAAAAGAATACTTCTGATTGCCTGTTCCTTAGATGGCTGCATGCCTTTTTGGCGGAAGTACGTGATTTTTTTAAAGATCTGCCTTGGGGGATGAAAATGCTTGGAAAGGCACTTTTAAAAAAGATCGTTTGGTTTTTCGGAGAAGTAGTTGATTTCTTTATCGATCTCCCGATCGGGTTGAAGGGGTTGTGGGGATTGTTTCTTGAAAAAGCAACGATCTTTCGCTCGAAAGTCAAGAAATTATTCATTGAAATGCCAACAGGCATACGGAATGCTGTTCTCTACCGCAAGTCAAAAAACAGAGAAAAAAGAAAGACTCAAAAAGCGCAAAAAGCTGAGAATAAGGCACTTGAAAAGTTGTATAAGAAGGAACAGGACAACCTTAGGCACGCTGTCGGAGAACAGAAGAGCGAAAAAAGGCAAAAGATTTTGTTCAACAGTGTTGTGACGGTGCTTTCGATCGTTCTTTTCCTTCAAGTGTTGTTGTTTGCGGCGGTCGGCATTTGGGTTGGTAGTCAAAAACTCTCGAACAGACCTGGCAGTGTTGAGTTGGTGGTTGCTTCCGCAAAACTCGGAAGTAGCAATTATAACAAGGTCAGCACAACCATTTCTCCTACTGACGCCCATCCGAACGGTGGGGAGGAGACCTATATTGACTTCAGTTTTATCGCTGAACAGTTCTCTTTGCGCACTTTCCACGACGGCAAAGCCGTCCGATATACCATGCAGGATGGTAAAATGTTGGTGGTGACACCCGGCAGTAATCATTTGATGTTGGACGGAGAACCGCTGATGCTTTCCGGAGCGGCTTATGAAGTAAATGGAAGAATATACCTGCCACTTGAGATCTTGACGGAATACGCAGGAAATATTACGGTTAGTTATGATCCTTCCGCAAACAAGATTACTGTCTTACGAAATAAAGACGAGGAAAAATCCGGTTATACGCAACTGATTTTTAAAGAACTGACCTTCAGCGCAAGCGGTATCAAGCCGGCGCCGAATCCGGAACTGATTGAAAAAAACGTGAAAACAAAGGGGCCTGAATATGAAAAGAAAGTTTTTGTCCGTATTTGCAGTTCTTTTGCTTGCGGCGACTTTGCTGTCTTGCAATCAAAATGTTATAGGAACAAAACCGCACACACCCTCTAAAGAAATCCAGACGTCCGGACTTTCTCAAAGCCCGACCTTGTCGGTAAGCATTTCACCCTCCGTTCCTTCGATGTCTCCGATTCTTACACCAACACCGAGTCCGACCCTTACGCCGATTCCGGTGTCGACCCCGATTCCTTCCTTTGATCCGCTCACATTTTATGATTATCAGTTTGAGTTCAAAAGCGATCTATCGGAATACGAAAAATATATGAATATTGTCGGCGAGGATTATTTGTATTTGGTTAATGCGGATAACCGATTAGGTAAAGATTACAAACCGAGTGATCTTATTACTGTTATCAACACCAGAGACGATGGCAGAGATAAGGTGAAAATGAGAGAAGTTGCCGCAAAGGCATTGGAAGCGCTGTATATCGAAGCGGAAGCGTGCGGAATGCTCTATAATAACAAGGTGTGGCAGTCAAACGGTATTTACTACGATTATTATGTTTTGAGTGTGACTTCGGCATACCGCAGTTATGCCTCGCAGGAAAGTCTGTATGAAACCGCTGTAAAAAACAAAATGAATCAAGGTATGACCAGAGAGGAAGCTGAGGCGGCAGTGCTTACGACAGCAAAACCTGGTGCAAGCGAGCATCAGACAGGACTTTGCGCTGATATGCACAATTTTGCAACTGCAAACAGCACCAACGGCATGCGTGAGGAATTCGCGGCATGCGAGGCGGGGAAGTGGCTTGTCGAAAACTGTCACAAATTCGGCTTTATCCTGCGTTACCCGGAAGATAAGACTGAGGAGACTGGGATCGGTTATGAGTCGTGGCACTTCCGCTATGTCGGACGTTTTCACGCGACTCGAATGAAAGAACTCGGTTATTGTCTTGAAGAATACGTTGAGTATCTCGAGCAGTATGGCTATGTCAATACCATCCCCACAGCGTGATTTTTTGTGCTTTGTGCATCATGCATACCATGTGAAAACAAAAATAAACAAATTTTGTGAACGATCATAATTGCAAAAGATGGAATTTTGTGATATACTATCTCTTGAGGATGGCCCGTTGGTCAAGAGGCTAAGA
>CAZUWA010000064.1:0-1673 GCA_964623895.1 uncultured Lachnospiraceae bacterium
GCCAAATCGCGAAGAAGCCGCATGTGAGTCACTTTCCCCTGAGCCGATCGTGCTGCGGGAGGGATGGCAAGCCTTCGATCGGGGCGAGGGCATGATTCTGCTCCGTGTGGGCATACTAACCGAGAGCGATCGCCAAAAGATCACCTTTTTCCAGAATATTTACAATTTATCCAACATCGCGACGTTAAAATCTGATACAATAGGGAAAGTTCTAACAGTACGTGCTCGCATCAGCGGAGATGTTTATTTCAACGGCAGATATACAAAAAAGGTGCGCAAACTCTTGCAAACGTTGCCCCTTCCTGCCTATCAGCGAGCACGATACCCGCTTATCTGTACTGAAGAGGAGATTCTCTGGATTCCCGGCTTCGCTTCCGCAGCAGCAGTTGACAAGGCGGACGCGACCGGCATTCGGATCGTTTGCTTTTTTGGGAAGAACCACCGGAAATTGGCCCCGGACCGGATGGAAAATCAGGGGGAGAAAGGCACATAACTATGTCCCAGTACGATGACATTGAAAAGGTTCTCATAAACGAGGAGCAAATCGCACAGGCTGTTACGCGCATCGCACACGAAATTGACGAATATTACGCAAACAGCGGCAAGCGTCTGCTTCTTCTCTGCATCTTGAAAGGATCGGTCGTTTTTATGGGCGATCTGATGAAACAAATCACTTTGCCGGTTGAGATTGATTTTATGAAGGTTTCTTCCTACGGAAAGAATGTGGAAACCTCGGGCAGCATTCATATCCACCTGGATCTGCTTCGCGACGATTTGCCTGACACGGATGTGCTGGTGATCGAGGACATCATCGACAGCGGAAACACGCTGGCACGCTTGACCGATTATCTGCGTCTGAAGGGGGCACACAGTGTTCGTACTTGTACCATGCTTGATAAGCCGGATCGCCGTCAAGTAAATTTTACACCCGATCACGTCGGTTATGTCATCCCCGATGAATTTGTGGTCGGCTACGGCTTGGATTTCGCAGAAGCATACCGGACGCTCCCCTTTATCGGCGTCCTCAAGCCGGAGGTATATTCTAAAACATGAAAAACAATTACAAAAGTATTCTCTTTTACCTGATCCTTGTAGTCGGCATTCTGGTTGCTGTCTCGGTTCTTCTGAGCGGCACCGATACGGATCAAACGATCTATTCCGACTTGACCGAACTTTTTCAAAAGGAGCAGGTGAAGAATTTTGCGGTAGACGGCAGCAACAACGTCATTATCGAAACACATGACGGACAGAGAATTGAGTATACGCTTCGAGATTTCAGTGTATTCTATTCCGATTTCCACGAATTGATTTTGGCACAGAAAGAAGCCGGAATCATTGAAAAATACGATTTTGAAACGGTAGATTCGCTTCCTTGGTGGGTCAACCTTTTGCCGTATGTTCTCAGCCTTGGCTTGATGGTCTTCCTTGTGGTCTATATGATGCGTCAGGCAGGCGGCGGCGGAAAGATGGCATCCTTCGGCAAGGCGAGAGCAAAACTCGGTGTTGATGAAAAGCGCAAGGTTACCTTCCGCGATGTCGCAGGTGCCGAAGAGGAAAAAGAAGAACTGAAGGAAGTTGTGGAATTCCTTCGGAATCCGGCACGCTATACCAAACTTGGTGCACGGATCCCGCACGGTGTTTTGCTGGTCGGCCCTCCCGGAACCGGTAAGACC